>JBAVWD010000182.1:0-5519 GCA_049697655.1 Anaerolineae bacterium
GGAAATGTGTGCTATAATGGTCTTCAAATGCCGAGACGCCTCTGCTTCCCGCTACCGCGGGAGTGAGCGTGGTCTTTCCGCGGAGGTCGCCCGTCAGAGGGCTAACATCATGTAGTGGGACGTATCCCACGGTCAATATTCTGTTCCGTTCTATGCGGCTTTGAACCCTCGCGCGCTGAGTGAGCAGATGTTGCACCACGTCATTCTGGCCGTTAAAGGGGAACGAGCTTCGAGCTGGCTAGCCATCGTACAGATTGGTTTAGCCAGTTTTGTTTATAGCCCATGAGGAGGTAGAGCATGACAAAAGTCAGGGGGGCATATGCTTACTGGAACCCGATAACGGAAACACTGCCCAGGGACAAACTGATGGAACTACAGTTCAGGAAGTTCCAGAAGATAGTTGGGTGGGCGTATGAGCACTCCAAGTTCCATCGGCAATTGTACCAAGACGCCCGCTTGGAACCGGGTGACATCAAGACCTGGGATGACATTAGGAAAGTGCCGAAAGTCGAGAAATCGATGATGCGGGACATCCAGAGGAAGGAGCCGTTCCCTTACGGAGACATGCTCTGTGTCCCTCTGGAAAGGGTAACCGAGTTCCACCAAACCAGCGGCACGACAGGACAGCCGGTCTATCAGGCCGATACTTGGCAGGACTGGGAATGGTGGTCGGAAGCGTGGTCGTACATCATGTATGCTCAGGGATTCAGAGACACGGACCGCGTTTTTCTTCCCTTCGGCTACAACATCTTTGTCGCCTACTGGGCGGGCCACTATGGGGGCGAGAAGATGGGTTGCGAGGTCGTGCCCGGAGGCGTGCTGGACACTGAAGCGCGTATCCTCAAGATGCAGGAACTGAGGACCACAGCGCTCATGGCCACACCCACCTATGTTCTGGGCATGGCTGACACGGCACGGGGCATGGGCATCGACCCAGCAAAGGATCTTCAGGTCAAGAGGATCCTCTGTGCTGGGGAGCCCGGAGCCAGTATCCTAGCCACCAAGCAGAGAATGGAAGAAGCGTGGGGGGCCAAAGTACACGACCATGTGGGTGCAACGGAGATTGGCGCGTGGGCTTATGAATGCACTGCCCAGCCGGGCGGATTGCACATCAACGAGGCCCTATTCCTGACAGAGCTAGAGGACCTGGCAACGGGTGAGCCGATCACCGAGCCAGGTAGACGGGGCAAGCTTATCATCACGGCGCTGGACAGGATGGCACAGCCGTGCATTCGTTTCGATTCCAAAGACGTGACAGAATGGGCCGACGAGCCGTGCCCTTGCGGACGCACTTTCCGGGTGATCAAGGGCGGTGTTGTGGGACGAGCCGATGACATCACCAAGGTAAAGGGGGTTCTCCTGGCGCCGTCGGCGGTCGAAGAGGTCGTTAGGAGCTTCCCTGAGCTGGGGGACGAGTTCGAGGTGGAGGTGACCAAGAAGGGTGACATCGATGTTATCACCCTGAAAGTCGAGCTTCGCCCAGAAGCAGAAGGCCAACGCGAGTCGGTGGAAGCCAAGCTGGTGGAGCAGCTCAGATTGAAGACCAACTTGCGGTACAACCTCGAGTTCCACGACTACGGCACACTGCCCAGATACGTGCTCAAATCCAAGAGGTTCAAGGACCTGCGGCCTCAGCACTAGGAGGATGAGAATGGGGGACGGGAATATCGATAAGCACTTGCTGCAGGAACTGGACGACAGGATCCAGAGTATCAAGAAAGCAGCTCTGGAACTGCAAGAGCTCTGCGGCGGCATCCAGGCTGTCTACAGAAACGCGGACCGAATCCTGGCCAGCGTCAAGATGCTGGAGATAAACGTCACTGATGTGTTGGACGTCCTATGATGTTCATGTCTCGGTCAACCCCCGTGCAGGTCGGAGGGCCATCATGGCCCGGACGGAGGGGACAAGACAACTTCATATGTAGTCAATCAGTTGGATCAAGAGGAAAGGAGGCGATGTCCATAAGGTGTAGAACGCAGGGCCCCGTCTGTCAATGTAGTCGGAGTATGGAGAAAGGAGTCAACCGATGGCAGAGAAGAAAGCCATGACACAGCCCCTGATCGGTCTGCTGACCATAATCGTGGTCATGGTCTGCGCCTTCATTGTGGCGCTAGTTCCGGGGCCGCTCACTGTGGTGGCGCTCATAGGGGCGCCAAGCTTGGTATGGCTACCATATCTGGTAACAAACATGGTATGGTGGCGAGGCTGGCCAGGCGGGACGAGGAAGCAACCAGCGGCGGGCATCGTGAACTGGATAGTCCAGTTGGTGATGATGCTGATCACGCTCATCATCTTGATGCCCATCATCACTGGTGGCTTCGATTTCGCTGGCCAGATGTTCCCTAGGGTGGCGATCTACACCATCCTGTCGTTCTTCGTGATGCTGCACCTGACGTTCATCCTGGGCTTGAAGCCTTTCCACAAGCTGGAGTACCGCCTGGCTGGAGTATGCGCCTTCCTGACCTCCTGGGTCGTGGGGTATATCATCTACTTCATCTTCTGCAACTGGGCGGCCATTCCGCCCCTGGCGGATGCCCCCGGAAGCCCCCACGGCATGTTTTTCGCTCTGGAGGTTGCGGCGGCCGTACTGATGATGATCGTCTGGCAGATGATCGTGGCGGTCCTGTGGCAAGGATGGCCCTTCAGCAGGATCAAGAACGTTTGGGCGAACGGTGTTGCGGCCAGCGTGGGGATCATCCTCCTGGGCTGGATCACCTGGGTGGTGCTGGCAGCGATACTGCCAGCCGTTGGGATTCCAGCTGCCATGATCGTGCCCGTCGTGTTTGCCCTTGGTGCCGGTACGATATTCGGCACCTTTACCTGGGGCATGGCCTTCGAGACCTGGCCGATCCAGGCGGCGAGCGCTACAATCAAGCGTACTGTGCTGCCCATCCTGGCGGTGGTACAGGCCCTCGTTTGGTACTTCATCATGAAGGCCATCTTCGAGGCTGTTGTGCCGGCCGCCACGTGGCAGGCTGCGGGTGTACCACCCCAGTTGTGGACAGCGATCTGCTCGTTGAACCTGTTCACCGCGGGCATCATCCTCTACTACGGCGTGTGGCACAGGTGGCCGTTCACCCCGCCCGGGCCCCCGCCAGCGTAGGGCACGTGACTCCCAGGCTGCACTTTGTGACCGCGTAAACGCAGGGGTTGACCGACTGCAGGGTCGGTCGACCCCTGGGGCAGGGCCCCGTAAGACGAAAGGAGGTGACGGCGGGCAGAAGACGTGTGCTCGGCGATGAGTGATCAACGATATGTGGTTGGTCGGATAAGGCGTGCCGATCAAGCCCAGTGATGTGTGTGAAAGGAGAGGAAAGTGGCAGAGAAGAGATTTCCAAGCCCCTTCGATATCAAGGATATTCCTGGCACCGAGGGCTGGCGGAAGATGTATCCGTATTACTACGTCTTCAGCGAGGATCGCAAGGAGTATGAGGAGAGCCAGTTCTGGTTCTGGGACGCCATGCACCACCCCGACCCGATGCTGCCCTTCGACTGCATCACGGCCGAGAGTTGGTGGGTGGCACTCTCCCAGAATACATCGCGCATCTTCGCCATCCCACCAGCGCTTGGCATCGCCCACCGTATCGTCAACGGCTACACCTACATCAGCGCTCATGCGCCCGCTCCCGAACTGATCCCCGAGAGGGTGAAGTACTTCGAGAAGAGGGTAGGCTTCTACTACGAGAAGTGGGAGAGCCTGTACGCGCAGTGGGAAAAGAAGATGCGGGGGCTGATAGACGACCTCAAGGCGATCGAGATCCCCGAGTTGCCGATGTACGAACCAGACCACGTGGTCTTCAAAGGTCTCGGGTACAGCAGCGCCTACACGCTCTTGGAAGCCTACGACACGTTGATCCTCAACATGTACAAGGCCTGGCAGTACCACTTCGAGTTCCTGAACCTGGTCTACCTGGCGTACCTGACCTTCTTCGGTTTCTGCAAGGAGGCGTTCCCGGATATCGGTGACCAAACCATCGCCAAGATGGTGTCCGGCGCCGACGTGATCATGTTCCGACCCGAGGAGGAGATAGGCAAGTTAGCCCGGCTCGCAGTGGACCTCGGCCTGGCGGGTGTGTTCAAGAAGGGCCTGGACGCCGACAAGACCGTAGAGGGACTCAAGCAGACCAGTGCCGGGAGGGACTGGCTGGATGCCATGGACAAGGCCAAAGATCCCTGGTTCTACGTGTCCACCGGTACCGGCTTCTACCACACCCACATCGGCTGGATAGACGACCTCAACATCCCCTTCGATCATATCAGGACCTACATTCCCAAGGTGGAAAAGGGAGAGTCCATAACGAGGCCGCTGGCAGAAATCAACGCCGAGAGAGAGCGCATCGTCGCTGAATATGAGGAGTTGTTGCCCACAGAGGAAGACAAGAAGAAGTTCAAAGAACTGCACACCATCGTGCGCAGGACCTATCCCTATGCCGAGAACCACCTCTTCTATGTGGAGCACTGGCACCACACCATCTGGTGGAACAAAATCAGGGAACTGGGCCAACTCCTGGTGAATCACGGCTTCCTGGAGGACAAGGAGGACATCTTCTACTTCCACCGCTTTGACATCCCTCCGATGCTGTACGACCTGGTCACCGCCTGGGCAGTCGGGCCGGGCGTGCCGGCCCGCGGGCCGAAGTACTGGAGCAAAGAGGTCAAGTGGCGGAAGGAGATCTTCAAGAAGTTCCGTGCCTGGGCTCCTCCTCCTGCGCTGGGTCCCACACCTGACGTGGTTACCGAGCCCTTCACCATCATGTTGTGGGGTGTGACCACGGACACAGTCAAACAGTGGTTGGCCCCGGCCGGGCAGCCAGAGAAGCTGAACGAGCTGCGGGGCATGCCGGCGTCCCCAGGCATGGCCGAAGGCAAGGCCAGGGTCATCCTCGAGATCAGCGAGCTGAGCACTGTCCAGCCGGGCGAGATCCTGGTTTGCCCCATCACCTCCCCTAGCTGGGCCCCTCTCTTCACCAAGATTAAGGCTGTGGTGACGGACATCGGCGGCATGACCTGCCATGCCGCCATCGTGTCGCGCGAATACCGCCTGCCCGCCGTGGTGGGGACCGGTTATGCCACTAAGGCGATCAAGACCGGGGACAAGCTGAAGGTGAACGCCGACGAAGGGGTGGTGTACATCGAAAGATAAAGCACCTCCAACACGTTCGGGGTCTGATTCCATCAGCGGGAGTCAGGCCCCGAACACCGCCTGGCAGTGTTGCCCTGGGCGTGCGGCACGACGGACTTTGCCCCAGGCGCGAGTTGGTTTGTGGCGCAAGGCTTTACAGAACAAACAACTGACCTGAGAGGTAGGAGAGGAATGAGCAAGAAGTCGCCCTATGTCCTTTGGTTCGAGGACTGTGATGAGACTTGCCTACCGCTGGTAGGGGGCAAGAACATGAGTCTTGGCCGCATGACGACTGCTGGGATACCGGTTCCCCCCGGTTTCGCCGTCACCACCACGGCTTATGGAGAGTTCCTGACGAAGGCAGCTATCACCAGGGAGATCCGAGAAACCCTGGCC
>JBAVWD010000183.1:0-2205 GCA_049697655.1 Anaerolineae bacterium
TGGCTACCGTCGCTGTTAGACCGTTTTCTCGGACCTCCGTGAAGAGAAGCCTTGCCTGTCCTGAGGCCCATGCACCGGATCCGAAGACGAACTCGTCTCTCGCTTCGTCATGGAGGAAGATATGAGCATCGCTGGCCTGGACCAGTCTGACGGCGCTGGTGACGATGGTGTCGAGTACCGTCGCCAGATCAAGGGAGTGTGTGAGTTGCAGACTGATTTCGCGCAGAGCGGTGAGCTCGCTTACGCGCTGCACGGTGGCGGCAACGGTACGTGCGTTCTCGATGGCGATGGCGGCCTGACTCGCGAACAGGGTAGCCAGTTCCAGGTCACTCTCGTCGAAGGGGCGCACTGCCGGCCGATCGATGGTGAGAACCCCCAGCAACTGGTCTGCTCGCAGCAGGGGCACTCCCAGAACGGTCCCAATTGGCACGCCGTGCCATTGCGACGAACGTCCAGGCCAGCGCGCGTAGTCGTTCACGATCAGGGGTTGCTTGGTGCGTGCCACCTCTCCCACCACGCCCTCTCCCAGGGCATGCTTCATGCCCAGCAGGCTGGTGCTGTACCCATAGACGGTAGTCAGCTCCAGGTCCTGGCTCTCTGGGTCGAAGAGGTCTATGGCTCCGGCTTCGGCGTCCAGCAACTCCGCTGCCACGTGCACGATAGTGGGCAGCACCTCTGAGAGGTCTGTCTTGGAGACAACCTCCAACGAGACCTTCTGCAACGCCGCTAACTGTTCAATCGTCCGCTCTCTTTCGGCGAAAAGGCGGGCGTTGTGGATGGCAACGGCTGCCTGGTTGGCCAGAAGTGTGGCGAGGCGCAGATCCCTCTCTCCGAACACACGATCCAGATTCGAGTCGTCGACGAAGAACACGCCCACCAGGGAGTTGCCGTGCTTGATGGGAACGGCCAGCACGTTGCAGGTAGGTTCGTCCTCGTAGTGGGGTGACCTTCCCTCCCAGTTCTTGTAGTCCTTGATAACCATAGGTTCACCGGATTGGGCCACCTTGCCGCACACACCCTCCCCCGGGCCCAGTCTGATCCCCTGTCGATCTCTGGTGTGGCCCTGAGCAGCTATGAGCTCCAATTCTTCCGAGGCGGAGTCTAAGAGGTACAGACCCCCTGCCCGTGCATCGAACAGGTCCAGGGCGCGTCGCACGATGGTATTGAGGAGCACGGGAAGTTCAAGCTGCGTGGCGAGCTCGGTGGAGATCTCATACAGGGCTTCGAGCTCCTCTGCCGTGTGCTTGGTCTCCTCGAAGAGCCTGGAGTTCTCGATGGCGACTGCGGCCTGGTGGGCGAAGAGCGTGAGCAGGCCCTGGTCCCCTGTGGTGAAACTGGGGCTTTCGCGGCCTCTTTCGACCAGTACGGCGCCAAGAAACTTGTCGCCATAGGTGATCGGGACGCCCACCACATGGGCAAAGCCATATCCGGCGTACTTCTCCGAGCGACCGGACCATGAGTCATAGTCATCCACGATCAGAGGCTGCCTCGTTTCCAGTATCGTGCCGGAGAGCCCTTCGCCTGCTTTCACCACCACCCCGTGAAGCGGGGCGGGCATCTCATGCGAGGCGGCGCTGACCAGGTCTTGCGTGTCGGGGCGGTAGAGATAGATGTCCCCGGACTCGCCCCCCAGTAACTGGACGGCTCGCGCAATGATCGCCGCCAGCAGACTGTGCAGCTCCAGGCGACTGACGACGTCCAGAGATGTCTCGTGCAGGGCGAGTAGTTCCTGCGATCTCCTGTCCTGCTCCTGATAGAGGCGCGCGTTTTCGAGGGCCATGACGGCCTGGTTCGCAAACAGAGTGGCGAGCTGCACATCGTCCTCGTGGAAGGGAAAAGGCTCGCTTCGATCTATGGTGAGGACGCCCAGGAGTTCGTCACCTCGTAGGAGCGGCACGCCGAGGGCTGCGCATATCTCGTCCTCGGCCACCTGTGGAACCCTGTCGGGCCAGATGGCGTAGTTGTCCACGACGAGGGGTTGCCTGGTCTCGCACACCCTGCCCGCTACGCCCTCCCCTGGCGAGAGTCTTATGCCAGTGTAGTCGTTCTTGTAGCCGTGGCTGAAACTCATCTCTAACCGCTGAGACTCGGCGTCGAACAGGTCAATAGCTCCTGCCTGGGCGTCAAGCAACTTGATGGCCTTCTGTACGATCTTGAGCAACAGGTGCGAACGGTCGGTCTCAGCGAGAAGCTCCAGGGATATCT
>JBAVWD010000184.1:0-6015 GCA_049697655.1 Anaerolineae bacterium
TACACGCCCCACAGGCCGCCCCGGCCCAGCACCTCCTCCATGTCCTCCTCGTCCTCGCCAGCCTCGTCGGGGATGCCCCACAAGTCGTAACTCGTGCATCCGCGCCCCCTGGCCCACAACATGGCCCGCCACTGGAGCAGATGGTTGGGCATCAGGTTGCGGTGCCTGTCGGAGGAAGCTCCATACAGATAGTAGGCCCGTGAGCCAAAGGCGAAGGCCATCAAACCGGCCAGAGGCTCGTCACCGTGGTAGGCCAGAAACAAACGGGCGTGGTCCGCTGGAGCGAAGAAACGCCACGCCTCCCGGTAGTACGCTTCTTCGTGGATGCCAAAGGCGTCCCTGTCCTTCGTCTCCTTCATCAACTCATAGAAAAGGGAGACGTCTCCTTCGTCTCCCTCGCGGATGGTTACCCCTTTCCTCTCCGCCAGGCGTATATTGTAGCGGGTCTTGGGCTTCATCTGTTTCAGGATCTCGTCTTCATCTGCCTCCAGGCTGACGATGATGGTGGTGGGAGGCTGGATGGCTCGCCTCGAGACGCGGTAGCCTTCCTCCTCAAAGAGCTGCTCCAGAGGGTGCTCGCCCTCCCCATCAGGCTCTACCTTGAGAAAGGCGACGCCCCGCTCTCGGCCCCAGTCGCGCAGCATGCGGAGCAGGCGAACCCAGGTCTGTCTGTCCCCGGGGTCGGCCACAGGCCCCTTGGGCACGTAGGCCATACTCCCCAGCGGCAGTCTCCTTGTGAGCACCTGAGCCGCACCCACGAGTTCTCCCGAGGCCTCGTCCCACGCTGCCAGGCGGTCCGCCTCCCAGCCAAAGCGCGCCTTGAACTCGCCCCAACCCCAGGCCTGGAGGAGATGGCCCTCCTGCCGGAGGACGAACTTCTCCCACTCTTCTGATGAGGGAACCCTGGACTTCGCAACTTGCATCTGAGGCCGACTTCTGCTAATTTGCGCTCTGTTCAGAGATGGCATAAAGTTCGCAGTGACGTACCTTACTACGATTATATTCAGGCTCCCCCTTTTGACCAAACTGGCGCCGCACCAGGGCCAGGCTTATACTTGTCGCCGCCAGGATGGTAGGTGCTCGGTTGGGTTCAAGCATAGATACGCCCCGAGAGAAGCCTGTTCCTGCGTGGAAGAAGGTACGTTGGCAAAGGGGCTATTTGCAGGGAGGTTGTATCTGTGACAGATTATGCTCTCATCGGCCTGCTCCTGGTCGTGGCCGGCATCTTTCCCCTCATCGCCATGTTCCTGGCTTTCCTTCTGCGACCCAGGAAGCCAGCCCCGGTGAAGAAGTCCATCTACGAGTGCGGTCTCGAAACCGTCGGCGAGACGTGGGTGCGTTTCAGGGTCCAGTACTACATCTACGCCCTGATCTTCGTCATCTTCGATGTGGAGACTGTTTTTCTCTACCCCTGGGCCGTCGCCTACGGACAATTGGGCCTCTTCGCCCTGGTCGAGATGTTCATCTTCCTCATGATCCTGCTCGGCGGCCTCATCTACGCCTGGCGCAAGGACGCCCTGCAGTGGGTGTAGGCTCCACGGTGCGAAGAGCAGAAGCCAGGGCTAGAGAAGGGAGTTAGTATGACCCAAGAAGATCTGGTACCCCCGGAGTTGAAGCGTAACGTATTCGTAGCGCCCGTTGACTGGATCTACAACCTGGGGCGGGCAGGGTCGGTGTGGCCCATCATGTTCGGCCTGGCCTGCTGCGCCTTCGAGATGATCGTGACCCTCACCTCCCGCTTCGACCTGGCACGCTTCGGCATGGAGTTCATGAGGGCGTCGCCCCGGCAGTCGGAGCTGATGATCATCTCGGGCACTGTGACCAAGAAGATGGCTCCCCAGGTGGTTCGTCTCTACGACCAGATGCCCGAGCCGAAGTACGTCCTGGCCATGGGCGCCTGCGCCATCTCCGGCGGCCCCTTCAAGGATGGATACAACGTCGTTCCGGGCGTCGACAGATTGCTGCCCGTCAACGTCTATGTGCCCGGTTGCCCGCCCAGGCCCGAAAGCCTGCTGGATGGCGTGCTCAAGCTGCACCAGCAAATCCGGGGTGAAACCGTCCTCACCTCTCCCTGGTATCGTAAGGGTGTGGAGCGCGAACTACCCGTTCCTGAGTGTGGACCCTGGGGTCTGGTGCTGCCCAAGGGGGAGGAGAGCGCATGACCAGCCAAGAGACCTTCGAGCGCCTGGCAGCCAGGTTCCCTAGCTTCGAGCTGAAACTCGTTGAAGGTAAGGATCCCTCGGTCGTGGTGAAGGCCGAGAACCTGATGGAGTTGGCCCAGTACCTGAGGGACGAGCAGGCGTACGATTACTGTTCCTCCATCACCGCCGTGGATTATCCCGACCGCTTCGAGGTGGTGTACCACCTGTACTCGATGAAGAACGAGGGCGGCCCGGCGATCCTGAAGGTGCACGCCGACCGTGAGAACCCTCAGGTTCCCTCGGTGACATCCATCTGGACCGGCGCCGACTGGCAGGAGCGCGAGGCCTGGGACCTGATGGGCATTCGCTTTCCAGGCCATCCCAACCTGAAGCGGGTTCTTCTGTGGGAGGGTTACGAGGGCCACCCCTTGCGCAAGGATTTCCCAGGGCCTCAGGACGAGTACACCTTCAGCTAGCATCTAGCGGAGACTGAGAGCATGACCAAACTGAAGACCGAGACCGTCACGATCAACATGGGACCCCATCACCCCAGCACCCACGGGGTATTCCGTCTTATCCTCACCCTCGATGGAGAGACCATCGTAGACGTAGAGCCTGTGGTGGGGTATCTGCACCGCAATCACGAGAAGATCGGGGAGAAGAACAACTGGATACAGAATACCCCCTTCACCGATCGATTGGACTACATCAGCCCCCTGAACGCAGAGTTCGCCTACGTGCTCGCCGTGGAGAAGCTGGCCGAGATAGAGCCGCCGGAACGAGCCAACTACATCCGCATCATCATGGTGGAGTTGAATCGTCTCGTCAACCACCTGATAGCCATCGGCTTCCTGTTGAACGAGCTGGGCTGCTTCTTCACCCCCATGTTCTACTGCCTCAGGTGGCGAGAAATGTTCGTGGATCTCATCGAGATGACCGCCGGCTCGCGCATGATGCCCAACTACTTCTGGATCGGAGGCGTTTCCGCCGACCTTCCGGAGGGGTTCCTGCCCGAGTGTAAGGAGCTCGTCAGTGCCTTGCCGGGATTCTTGGACGAACTGGAGCGACTCCTCACCGAGAACGAGATACTCCAGATGCGCTGCAAGAACGTGGGCATCCTCCCTCCAGAGGTGGCCACCGCCTTCGGCTGCACCGGCCCTCTTCTGCGCGGCTCCGGTGTGGCCTACGACGTCCGCAAGGCGGAGCCCTATTCCATCTACCCCCGCTTCGATTTCGATATCCCCGTCGGCACCGTGGGTGACGTGTACGACCGCTACCTGGTGCGCATCGCCGAGGCCCGCCAGAGCATCAGGATCGTGGAGCAGGCCCTGAGGGACCTGCCCGGGGGCGAGACGGCGACGCCTAAGAAGGCCAAGTTCAGACCTCCGGAAGGGGACATCTACCACCGCACCGAGGCCCCCAAAGGGGAACTGGGCTTCTACCTGGTGAGCGATGGCTCTGAGCACCCGTACCGCTACAAGATCCGCGTTCCGAGCTTCGTGAACCTGCAGTCGCTGCCCTATATGTGCCGAGGGCACAAGATAGCCGACGTGGTCGTCGTCATCGGCAGCATTGACATCACCATGGGCGAAGTAGACAGATAGCTTAGGAGCAGGACATGCAGTCGATTCAAGGGATACTGGAGTTCGTTGACCAGGTTTTCGTCAACCTGAGCGCCTGGTTCTCATCCCTGCTGGCCAACTACCTGCCGGATTGGGCAGTGACCTTCGTGATGATGCTGGCCACGGTCCTCGTTCTGATCTTCTTCGGCCTGGGATCGATCATCTGGATCAACGTCTTCGAACGAAAGATCATCGGTCGCATTCAGGATCGCTACGGCCCCAACCGCTTTGGACCGTGGGGGTTGCTCCAGTGTGTGGCCGACATGGTCAAGCTGCTCACCAAGGAAGACGTCACCCCTTCGCAGGCCGACCGTCTGATCTTCAACCTGGCTGCTGTCCTCCCCATCATCCCTACCTTCCTGGTCCTGGCCGTCCTGCCCTTTGGCAGGGGCATGGTGGCTGCTGACCTCAGCATCGGATTCCTCTACATCGTGGCCGTGGGCTCCCTGGGCACCATCGCCGTCTTCATGGCCGGCTGGTCATCACGAAACAAGTACTCGATGCTGGGCGGCATGCGTACCGTAGCCCAGATGATCAGTTATGAGATCCCCATGGTCCTCTCGGTGGTGGGTGTATTGCTCCTGGTGGGCTCCCTCTCCCTGGTCTCCATCGTGGATGCTCAGGGCGAGTGGCGCCTGCCGTTCGTGGTCCTGCAACCGTTGGCCTTCGTACTCTATTTCACTGCCGCTGTGGCCGAGGTGAATCGCTCCCCCTTCGACCTGCCGGAGGGCGAGTCGGAGATCGTGGCCGGCTACCACATCGAGTACAGCGGCATCAAATTCGCCATGTTCCTCCTCGCCGAATACATCAACGCCTTCAGTATCTGTGCCATCGCCACCACCCTGTTCCTGGGAGGATGGCGAGGCCCCATCCTGCCCTCCTGGGCCTGGTTCTTCCTGAAGACCTACTTCCTGTACTTCGTACTCATCTGGTTGCGAGGCACACTGCCTCGTCTGCGCGTGGACCAGCTCATGAACTTCGCGTGGAAGACGCTGGTGCCTCTGGCCCTGGCTAACCTGATGGTCACCGCTCTGGTGGCGAAGCTGGTCCCGCCTCACAGCCTGGTGGGAGCGGCGGCCCTCCTGGGAGTGAACGTGCTGCTTTTCCTGGGCATCGCTGTGGCCAAGTACCCGCGTTGGAAGAGAGAGAAGAGAGAGGTGGTGCTGGTGAGCAAGAGCGCAGCACCCGAGGCCAGAAGCTCGTAGTGAGGGACCTGACCCCCTGCACGTCAAAGGGTTCAAGAAGGATTTGACTATGCTTGGTCTAGGGATACTCAAAGGCATGACGGTCACCCTCAGGCGCTTCGTCGACACCTACGTGGGAGACCTGAGGCACTTCCCCCGCAGGTACGCCTCAGGCCCGGTGTACGAGAGGATGGGGATCAGAGAACGAGGTGCCTTCACCATCCAGTACCCTGAGGTCAAGGTGCCCATGTTCCCACGCTACCGGGGACCGATAATGATGCTCACCGATCCGGAAAAGGGAATCACCAGATGCATAGCCTGTGGGCTGTGTGAGCGGACCTGCCCCACCCAAAGCATCAAGGTCACCCGCGCAGAGGAGAAAGTCGAAGGCCAGAACGTGCCCGCGACCTACGAGTACGATATGAACACCTGCATGTTCTGCGGCTTCTGCGTCCAGATCTGCCCTTCTAGCGCACTGGGCCACGCTCCCGAGCTGGAACTGGGACAATACAGCAAAGGCGAGGCCCTGATCCTGAATCTGGACCAGATGGTGGAGCGGGGCCGGAAGCATGCGCCCGATGGAGTGTGGCCGGTGGGGGAAAAGGAGGCGCAGCCGTCATGACCCTGATGCAGATCGTCTTCATCATCCTGGCTGTGGCCGCCGTGGGGTCAGCCGTGGGGATGGTCACCAGCAGGAGCGTCTTCTACAGCGCCTTGCTGCTGATAGCCTGTCTCTTCATGGTCGCTGGCTTCTACGTCCTCCTCGAGGCACCATTCCTGGCAGCGGTTCAGGTGCTGGTCTACGTGGGTGCCATCGCCGTCTTGATCATCTTCGCCGTCATGCTCACCGAGGGACTGATGAGCAAAGAGACCCGCACCTGGAACGAGCAGTGGTGGGTCGCCCTCCTGGTAGCAATCTGCCTGGCCGCCGTGTTGCTCTACGTGGTGGTGACCGCCACCTGGCAAGTCTCCGATGGGGCGCCGCCGTCCGATGCCATCGCGGCCCTGGGCCAGACTCTGATGAGCACCTACGTTCTTCCCTTCGAGGTGGCTTCCGTCATTCTGCTC
>JBAVWD010000185.1:0-2127 GCA_049697655.1 Anaerolineae bacterium
GTACAAACCCAGGTTGTTGGGCGAACCGTACAGTCCGCGGATGCGACGTACGCCCTCCGCACTGATCACGTCTGCCCCAACGACGTACTGGTACAGCCCGATCAGGGACATGACCAGCGCCCCCAAGACCAGGGCGTCCACCACGCGCACCAGACCGGCATCGTCCAGAGGCGCCTCCCGCAGCAGCAGGTAGAATATGAGGGGCCCCAGGATCACGGTGCGCAGTTCGTAGATGCTGACCCCGGTGTTCTCCGACACGGTCAGCGAGAAAAGGCTGACCACCAAGAAGAAGAAGACTCCCACATCGAGGGCCGAGGCCGTTCGAACCAGGTGCACCATGAGTCTCCAGAAGCCCAGAGCCAACTGGCGCAGGCTGGACAGAGGGTGGAAGGGAAACAAAGACAGCGGATGGGGAGCGCCAGCATCCACTTCGGCAGCGCACCTTACCACCTCCCGGAAGAGCCAGCAGGCGAAGCACAGGACCGTGAGCATCTCTACCAGGGATAGTGACTGGCCGAGCAGTCCCTTCGGCCTGAGGAAGAAGGGTATGGACAGCGCAGCGAAGGCCAGCCCGAGATCGATCCTCAGGTACACCAGCGGCACCAGGAGCGCCAGCCCCGTGAGACTCACGGGCAACCAGGGCGAGAAGTAGTAAACGCCCAGCGCCAGGGCCATCACCCCTATCTGCTGCCAGGCTGGCCGGCCAGGGTACCAACCAGCCAACATCCTCCACCACTCGAGTGGTCTGGGCAGCAGCACCAGCCTAACCAGTCTCCAGCCGACGACCAGCCCGGTCCCAGCCAGAAGCACCAGGGACAGGTAGTATCGTGCGAAGGAGGCCTCGTGGAAAACCACAAAGCCCCCTATGCCGCCACCCTCGCTCCCCCCACTTCCCACCGTGAGGCTTGCCAGGTGTTCGCCGTACTCCAGGCCCTTGGCCAGAGTCACTCTGCGGTCGCCGGATCCGTAATCAAGGCGGAGCGAGCCTTCCCTGAGGGCCGGTGCTGGCTTCTCGTCGATCGTTATCTCACTCAAGGTCAGGGGCGGCCTGACCAGTATATCCAACCGCGTACCCTTGAAGGGAAACAGCAGCGAGTCGCCTTCGCCTGGCCCATTGAGGCTCACGCCCTGCTGCTGCCAGGAGCCAACGTATTCAGCGGCCCACGCGTCGGCGGGATACCAGCCGGGGTAGGCGATGGAGGTCTCCCTGGCCAACTCCTGCACCCGCAGATAGGTAAGGCGCGGTTCGAAATCGTCGGTGATGAGGGAGAACCCCCTGATGGGGTCGTCCGCCTCCGCCACGGGGTGAAAATGCTGCAAGGCCAAAACGCCCATCCACGGCCATTCATCCCGCGCCCGCTCGATGGCCTCCACTGTGCGGCGCGCCTGTACCTCCTCGCTGTCGCTGGTCCAGGGCGCTGGCCGTCCCGTCCACGTCGGCGGTAGAGCAGACCACCCGAACTCCACGGCCCAGATAGCCTTGTCGCCGTCACCGTGGCCAACCATAACCTCCCGCAACAAGATGGCGCGAGAGAAATTGGTCTCCTGAGCGGAGACTCGCCGGTCCGAAGCCTCATACCACAAACCGTAGGGCTTGACGGCCAGTATATCGAAGTAGCCCTTGGCCCCTGCCTCGTACATCTTCTGGAGGAAGCGTACGTCGCTCATGTAGCGCCCGCCTTCCTCCACGTTGGGGGCCAGGCCGGCGGTCAGCACCAGGGCCTCCGGATGGGCCTGCTTCACCGCCCGGTAGGCAGCTTGCAGCAGATGGGTGTAGCCGGCGGGATCGGTATACCTCTCGCCCCAGTGAGGATACAGATTGGGTTCATCCCAGATCTGGACGTAATCGATCTGGCCTGCGTAGCGCGTGACGAAGACCTTCACGAAGTCGGCATAGTCGGAGAAATCGCGAGGCGGGGCCTGTGACGTGCCGGAGCCCATGGTCGCCCTGGCCCATGGGGGAGAGGTCTCCAATACGGCGATGATCTCCAGATCGTGCTCCTCCGCGGCCGCGACGATCCTGTCCCACGTGGCCCAATCGTATCGGCCCTGCTCAGGCTCGATGTCTGACCAGGGAAAGCGCTGCCGTATCCAGCGGAACCCGCCATCGCGGATCATGGTCAGGGC
>JBAVWD010000186.1:0-5468 GCA_049697655.1 Anaerolineae bacterium
AAGTTAGGCAAGGCAAGTCTCTCCACAAGTCCGTTTCCGAGCACCTCGCGTATGATCTGTCTGAAAGAGCCGTAGGGTCCTCCACCTTCAGCGTAGCTGAAACCAACCAGTGCCTGGCCCCCTGATACCTCCGCCTGGGTAACCAGCTCCCGCACGAGGCGGCTCTTGCCGATACCAGGCTCGCCAGTGATCAATAGCACTTGCCCTTGGCCCTCAAGAGCTCTGCTCCACAGGCTCCTCGCCTCTTGTAGCTCCTGCTCGCGCCCCACCATCCTCCCCCGCTCGATCCGCTCCAGCACAGAGAGCTCCTCTGCGGGGATGGCATCTCTGTCCAGGATGTTGGGCTCTTGGAGCATACGCAGCACCTCCACGGCGGAGGCAGGGCGGTCTTCCGGCGCTTTGCTCAATAGCCGCACGATGAGGGCGTCGAGGGCCGGAGGAATGTCTGGTCTCTTGGCCCGTGGGGGAACAACAGGAGCGTGGAGGTGTTGGGAGATAACGGCGACCGGATCATCGGCTGCGAAGGGTAAACGCCCAGTGGTCAGTTCGTAGAGCATCACGCCCAAAGCGTAGAGGTCAGCGCGGCCATCGAACTCGTGGCCCAGGGCGAGCTCTGGGGCCAGGTAGAACACCGTCCCCATGATCGTGCCCTCGCCGGTAATGCGGGAGGCCACGGAACGGGCCAGGCCGAAGTCGGTCAACTTGGCGGTGCCGTCTACGGCAAGCAGCACATTCTCGGGCTTGAGATCACGGTGCACGACGTCGTGGGCGTGGGCATACTCCAGGGCAGCGCACACCTGCCGGGCGATGGCGACGATTTCTTCCAAAGAATCTGGGCGGCGGTCGTGGAGCGATTGGCCCTCCACCAGTTCCATGACGATGAAGGGCGAGCCGTCGGCTTCTCCTGTATCGTAGACCGAAACGATGTTGGGGTGGTTGAGCCGGGCGGTCCACTGAGCTTCGTGTAACAGTCGGGCGCGGCCTTCGCTGCCCAGGGCGGCGGCATCGGACACCACTTTGACGGCAACGTCACGCTTGAGCACCTTGTCATGGCCGCGATAGACCACAGCCATACCGCCCCGGCCGATCTCCGCTTCGAGGCGGTAACGTCCGGCCAAAAGCCTATCCGCCATTAGCACTCCCCCTGCATCCTGCAATGGTTGACAACGCTAGCACAGGCTAAATTGATCGAGTTAGTGCGGCTCGATGATCACGTCCTTCCAGAACCACAGCTTCACTGGCGACATGGGGTGTCTTTTCACCCAGGGCTTCACCAACACCTGCCAGCGGATATGGTAGAGGGGGATGATCGGCGCCTCCTGGATCAGGATTGGCTCTGCCTGCTGGTACATACTGATCCGCTCGCCCTGCTCCGTGACTCGCCGAGCACCCTCGATCAACCGATCGTAGGATTCGTTTCGCCACCCCCCGGTAGTCCTCCATTCGCCAGCCCTTAGAAAGTTGTCAGGATCTGGATAGTCGGCCGACCAACCCATCAACCAGAGGTGGGGGCTTTCTCTGCGAAGCCTGTCAAGTAACTCTCCCCAGTCCAATTGCCTTGAGGTGATCTCTACCCCCAGGTTATGCAGCCATCGCGTCCGTAGGTCCTCCGCCACAGAAACGGCGAGGGGCGCATCCGGCAAGAGGACCTCCACTTCCGGAAAGCCTCGTCCTCCTGGATAGCCGGCTTCCGCGAGCAGCAGGCGCGCCTGCTCAAGATCATAGCGCGGGCCGATACCTGGCGAGTGGCCTGGCATGCCCGGCGGCACAAACCCCCCGGTGGCCGGGAAAGCAAAGCCTCTGAGTGTCACATGGGCCAGGGCTTCCTTGTCTGTGGCCAGGGCGAAAGCCCGGCGCACCCGCGGATCATCGAAGGGCGGGCGACGAACATCGAACCCGACGTAGAAGGTTGCCAGCGAAGGTGCCGACACGTATTCTCCAGCATGCCGCTGCCGGGCAGGTTCCCAGTCGGCTAAGGGCAGGTTCTGGAAGAAGAAAAGCTCTAGCCCATTGTCCTCATACATCTGCAACAGGTCGCCGGATTCTGCCGCCCTGAACCACAGCTCGACCTGCTGCAGGTTGCCTGTGCTGCGGCCATGATAGGTTGGGTTCCGTTCCAGGATTATCGACTCGCCCCGCTCCCAGGCTACCAGTCTGAAGGGGCCGTTGGTAACAAGGTTCCCCACTTCGGTCCAGGCTGTCTCATACTCGTGTACTACATGACGGGGCGCGGGGAAAGTGGCAGGATGGCACAACAGGAAGGGGAAGTATCCCGTTGGCCCTTCGACCTCCACTGCAAGAGTGGTCTTGTCCAGGGCGCGCACACCTATCAGGTCTGGGTCGGACAACTGACCTTCATGGTAGGCCCGCGCCTCCTTGATGTCATAGAGCAGGCTTGCGACTTGGGAGTGCGTGGCTGGATCCAGTACCCGCTTCCAGGCGTATTCGAAATCGGCCGCTGTGACCTGAACCCCATCGCTCCAGCGCACATCGTCCCGCAGGTGGAAGACGTATTGGCGACCCTCGTCCAGCAACTCCCAACCCCGGGCCAGATCGGGTACGATGCCCATCTCCGGGCTCAACTCTACCAGCCCGCTGAAGAGCTGTTCTATCACCGCAGCCGAGACGATATCTGACGACAGACCTGGATCGAGAGTGGGTGGTTCGACTAGTGCCACCCTCAGGCCATGAGGGGCGGGCAGGGGCCGATCAGGGTATTGGACCTTTATCGCCTGCTGCCACAGAAGAAATCCTTCCTCGTAAGCCTGGCGCGCTGCCTGGAAGTCGAAGGCGTTTTGATGGGTCAGGCCCAGCTTCATCAAGGTTCTGGCGGCGCGTTCGACGTCACCTGCTTCCCTCAGTAGTTCCAGCGCCTGTTGGTAGCTGTCTATGGCTTCCTGGTGGGCGTAGAGCGCACGCGCCCGATCACCTGCTCTTAAGAGATACTCGGTTGCCTTCTCGGCGCTCCCGGCTTGACCATAGTGATAGGCCAGGGCCTCGAAGCTGTCCGGGTGCCGGGCCTCAACGGCCGCCGCGGCCTGGCCGTGGAATCGCCGCCGCTGCAGGGTGCGCAGACTCTCCACCAGCGTGGTCGGAATCAGCCTGTGCTCGAAGGCGAAGGTTCCTCCGCCTTCTCCGCTCACCTCCTCGATTAGTTGAGCCCGGGTCGCCCTTTCCAAGGCATCAAGGAGCGTGTCTTCGCCGAGCTCGCTGGCCAGGGCCAGGGTATCGAAATCGAATTCGCGCCCCAAGACCGCGGCCAGATGCAGCGTCTCCTGGGAATCGGGAGGCAGTTTCCCCACCCGGGATTGGATCGCCACCCGCACGCTCTGAGGGATTCCCAACTCAGCCATCCTTGGACGGTGCCAGCGGCCGTCTTCGTAGTACAGCTTTCCGCTTTCCACCAATTCCTTCACGACCTCTTCGATGAAAAAGGGATTGCCTTCGGTCTCGCGGTGGATGCCATCCAGGAATTCCGGCGTGATCTCCTCGGCAAACAAGACCGCCAGTAGCTCCCTGGTCTCCTCGCGCCCCAGCCGGGCAAGTTTGAGCCGAGTGGCCAGTCGCTCCCGATTAAGATCCAGGAGCACCTCATGCAAAGGCCGGGCCTGGTCCAGTTCCACCTCACGGTACGTAGCCACGATCATCATTCTCTGTCGTCGGGTATGCCTGGCTAGATGCCGCAACAGGGACAATGTACCACTGTCCGCCCAATGAGCGTCCTCGAGAACCATCAGCAAGGGGGCATGACCGCTGAGCACGGTATGGAAGATGAGCAAGTTCTCGAAGAGGCGCTGCTGCTCTGCTTCGGGATTGGCCGCCGGGTTTGCTGGGAGCTCGGGGTAGCGAGGACGCAACTCAGGGGCGAGGGTGAGTAGATCCGCCAGCACAAAGTTAGGCAAGTCAAGTCTCTCCACAAGTCCGTTTCCGAGCACCTCGCGTATGATCTGCCTGAAAGGGCCGTAGGGTCCCCCACCTTCAGCGTAGCTGGTGCCCACCAGTACCTGGCCTCCCGACACCTCGGCTTGGGTAATCAGTTCCCGCACTAGCCGGGTCTTGCCGATACCAGGCTCGCCGGTGATCAATAGCACTTGCCCTTGGCCCCCAAGAGCTCTGCTCCACAGACCCCTCGCCTCTTGCAGCTCCTGCTCTCGCCCCACCATCCTCCCCCGCTCGATCCGCTCCAGCACGGAGAGCTCTTCTGCGCGGATGGCATCTCTGTCCAGGATGTTGGGCTCTTGGAGCATACGCAGCACCTCGGCGGCGGAGGCAGGGCGGTCTTCTGGGTCCTTGCTCATCAGTCGGACGATCAGATCATCCAGGGCTGGGGGGATCTCTGGATTCCTCGCCCGCGGAGGAACAACAGGCGCATGGAGATGTTGGGAGATCACGGCCACGGGGTCATCGGCAAGGAAGGGCAACCGGCCAGTCGTCAGTTCGTAGAGCATCACGCCCAGAGCGTAGAGATCAGCGCGGCCATCGAACTCGTGGCCCAGGGCAAGTTCTGGAGCAAGGTAGAACACCGTGCCCATGATGCTGCCTTCGCTGGTCATGCGGGAGGCAACGGAGCGGGCCAGGCCGAAGTCGGTCAACTTGGCGGTGCCGTCCACGGCAAGCAGCACATTCTCGGGCTTGAGATCACGGTGCACCACGTCGTGGGCATGGGCATACTCCAGAGCAGCACATACCTGCCGGCCGATGGCGACGATCTCCTCTAGTGCCTCCGGGCGCTTTTCGTGGAGCGATACGCCCTCCACCAGTTCCATGACGATGAAGGGCGAGCCGTCGACTTCTCCTGCATCGTGAACCGAAACAATGTTGGGGTGGTTGAGTTGGGCAGTCCACTGCGCTTCGTGTAACAGGCGGGCGCGGCCTTCGCTGCCCAGGGCAGCGGCTTCGGACACCACTTTCACGGCAACGTCACGCTTGAGGAGGGTGTCATGAGCACGATAGACGGTGGCCATGCCGCCCCGGCCGATCTCCGCATCAATGCGATAGCGGTCTCGCAAAGTGTTACCGATCAACGAAGTTCCTCCGTCTGCCTGCACACGGCACTCGAGCGGCTAGCGGAGCTCGATCATCACAGCCCTGCAAACCCACAGCTTGGGCAGCTGCAGGTTGTCATCTGACAGCCTCTGATCGCCTCAACGTCTTCCAGCAGGGTAGAGTTGAGCGACCCGACAGCCCCCTCCAGGCATGCTCGAAAACCGCCGGCGTCATCAGATTCTTGCCCGCAGCACGCCCAGATTCGGTTGTACTCCTCGCCGGAGTTCCGGCTCAGGCAACTACGTCAACTACATACCTAACCCCAGGCATTGTAACCAGGACTCGCCCCTTGTCGGCCCGGCTTGACTTTGCGGTCTTTGCCCTTCTTTGCCTCCTGATCAGTTACGTAGCCGTGGGCATCGTGTGGAGGGGTCGGATGGTGCTGGTGCTCCAGAACCTTTAGCGCCACGGCATCGCTGACC
>JBAVWD010000187.1:0-1812 GCA_049697655.1 Anaerolineae bacterium
GTTCGGGATAGCTCTTGCCGCCCTCTCTCAGGGCCTCAGCGATCTGCGCGTAGCTGATCATGACCCCTTATCGTCTGGTAGGCTGTCTCCAGTCCGAGGCAGGGCTGTGGGCCTGCTCACCCAAGACAGGGAAATAGAGCGCGACTAGATAGAAGACGAGGGCCAGGCCCGCCCAGAGACCTATCGTGAAGCCGTATTCCAGGGGGTGCACCGTGTAGGAGAGGGCGTCGGCAGGCCTGGCCCAGGAGATTATGCTGACGTCCACCCGATTAAGCATGAGGCCGGCGATGACCATGAGACCCGCGAGAAACCGCCAACCGGCGTTCTCCCTGACCCCTGCGGAGAGAAGCATCAGCATGGGGAAGACGATACCGACCGACATTTCGAGAAAGAAGAGACCGCTGGCGCGGGTACCGTCGAAGAGCAGGTGGAAATCGCCTGCGAAAAGCAACTCCAATATCTTGGCGAAGAGATAGACGCCGAGGAGGTAGGGGATCACCTTAGCCAGGCTGCTGAGGATGTCCGGCGCCAGCCCCCGGCCAAGAGCACGGGAAGCGAGAGTGGAGGCAACGATGACGACGGCCGGCCCTACGTAGATGGCTGACATGAGAAAGAACAGGGGAAGCAGGGGGGTGTACCACAGCGGGTCCAGTTGGTCCGGGACGTTGAGGAAAAGCGACCCCAGAGATGATTGATGCAGACACGACAGGACTGTGCCACCGATGACGAGAGGCATCACGGCCCCGTGAGCGATGCCCTCGGCGCGCTTCAGCCCCAGGCGGTTGAGCACCGCCGGGCTGAATTCGAGGATCATCACAGTGAGGTAGAGCATGACGCACCAGGCGACCTCGAATAGGGGCGATTCAGGGTTCCAGAACACGACGGGGAAGATGATTCTGTCCGGGTGCCCCAGGTCGATAAGAAGGGAGAACACGGACGAGAGGTATCCAAGTATGCCGACGAGCACTGCTATCCGCGCGACGGGATGGAATTTCTCTTTGCCCAGCATGTACACGGCGAAAGCCGTGGTGAAGCCACTGGCCCCCAGTGCAATGCCGACCAACGTGTTGAAGCCCTTCCAGAGTCCCCAGCCGTAGTTGTCGTTCAGGTTGGTGACGAGCCCCCAGCCGGTGAAGATGCGGACTACGAATATGGTCGCCGCGAGAGCAGCCAGAAGCGCCAGAATGACCAGGCCCGGAGAGATGGGCGGCAGTTCGGTGAAGTTCAGCCAGGGACGTTGCCGGCCGGGTTCCTGGATGGATATTCCTCGTTGGGCGCTCGCTCTTGTGGCCACTGTACGCCTCCTTGGGCGGCTCTACTTCCTGTAATCTGCCCCGCTCATCCGTGCCATCCTCTGCCGGCGTCTCACTACCCAGTAGAAGCCGGTAAGGGCTACGGTCAGCCCAACCGCTGCAATCGGTGTGGAAAACATGGCGTCTTCTGCGTAGTGGGAGATCGGTTCCTCCTGCAAGTTCGGCGGCAGCCCCAACTGTTCAAAGGGGACGTGTGAGATGTAGAGGACAGATGTTCCGCCCACTTCCTTCTCGCCGTAGACGTGCTGAACGTATTTGTCTGGGTACTTCTGGATTCGCTCGTGCGCGTAGACGAGGAGTTCGTCGCGCTGTCCATGCTTCAGGGCGCCTGTGGGGCAGGTCTGTACGCAGGCAGGCTCTCTTCCAACACTCAGGCGATCAGCGCACATGGTGCACTTCCTGATCCACGGGCCGGCAAACATCCCCTGATCCCATTCAAAGGTCGGGATTTCGAAGGGACAGGCTAGCATACAGTAGCGACAGCCGAAGCAGCGGTCAG
>JBAVWD010000188.1:0-2524 GCA_049697655.1 Anaerolineae bacterium
CCAACTCTACGTCACTTGGGACCTCCAGCACGCTGGGGTAGGCTTGGACGCCGAGGATCTCTCCGCCTTTGGTGTTGATGGGGTAGACCTTGCCCTGGTAGCCGCATTCTAGAAGATTCTTGAGAACAGCGTGACCCAGTTTGGTGTCGTCTTGAGAGGCTCCGATAACGGCTACAGAAGTGGGACAGTAGAAGGGTTCGAGCACCTATACCATCCTCCCTGGTCTGGAATGCTGGCAGGGATGAAGTTCCTGAAGATAAGCAAACGATGCGGGCCGGAGCATCAAGCCGCCTCAGCCCTGCGGAACAGCAAAATCATCTCTGAGTTGAGCACGTATTCTACATCTGAGAGGAGGAAGCCCAGGTCCTCCATGAAGTGCACAAGCTCCTCTCTAGTATACTGCGTTATGTGTTCGTCTGCATAGCCGCCGGGAATGAGGTGGTGATACAGACCTTCAATCAGGCGCCAGGACAGCCTCCCGTAGTCCGGCGTGCCCAGGATCAGCAATCCGTCCTCCTTGAGAACCCGGCCCATCTCCAGAAAGGGCTTGGGGTCCGCCGGGATGTGTTCTATCACTTCGGAGGAGATCACGCAGTCGAAAGCACCATCGGCGAAAGGGAGATCGGAAATGGAGGCATTCACCAGAGGCTTCCCGTACTTCCTGGCCCACCTTAGCTTCCTGAGCGAGATATCTGCCCCGACGACATTCTCCAGGCTGGCCAGTATCCTGCTGGACCCGCATCCAACATCGAGGCAGCGACCACCACCGGATGCGAACCGCGTCACGATCTGGTGTCTCCGGCGCTGCCAGTACCTCTGGGGTGGAATCCTGCTGTCGAAGGCCCGGTCGTCATAGTCGGCACAGAGAATGGAGTTCCTCAACGCCCACATGCGGTGAAAGGTCCGCAGATAGGCAACGCCGAATCGGAGAAGGCTGATGTGGCTACGGCCCTCCTGCCTGGGCAGGTACTGGAAAGGGATTTCCTTTATCCTGTACCCTTGCGCGTAGCACCGGATCAGGATCTCCTCCAGCACATCGAAGTCGAGGCTCTCCAGGCTCATGCCTTTGATGGCCGAAGCGCGATACAATCGGAAGCCGCTGGAGATGTCGTGAAGCGGAAGCGACAGCCCCTTGGTGAAGAACTTGTTCAAGATCAGGCTGAGCACCTTCCTCAGGAGGGGCATCTGAGCCGAACCTTGCGGGACATACCGTGAGGCGACGATGACCTCCGCCTCCCGCCCGGCCTTCCACATCCTCTCGATGAAATCGGGGTCGTGGGAGAGATCTGCATCGAGGGTGAGGATATACTCGCCTTGCGCCGACTGAAAGCCGGCCTTCAGCGCCCCGCCATACCCTGGTTCGTCCTGGGGAATGACCCTGGCACCGAGGCTGTCGACCACCTCCACCGTGTCGTCTGTCGAGCCCCCATCTACAACGATGATCTCATATCGCTCGGGGGCCAGAGCGGAGACAACTTGGTGGACTCGCGGAAGAAGATGTCTGAGGTTGCTCCCCTCGTTGAGAGCGGGAATGACAACACTGATCTGCATGGCAGGATTCTCTCATCGCTAAGCTCGCGACGGGGCCGATCGCGGTTAGTATAGGGCAACCAGACCCCTAAGTCAACGGTTGAACCCCTTGCAGACCGGGATGCAGATGCTCCCCCGTGGGTGGCCATGAGGGATGATGGCACGCTGACGTGGGGCAGGCTGTTTACCCATCCCCCGGCGAACGATGGTAGGAAGCCTTACATACACACGGGGCAACGATAGGGTAGAATAGAAGGACCACGGCGAACGAGTCTCGCCAGGAGGGTGAACCCACATGAAGCGGATAACAAGACGGGAGTTTCTGCGGCTGGCGAGCGTGAGCGCGGCCGGGGCGCTGGCCACCAGGGCCCTCACGGCGTGCGGTACCACTCCCTCCGAGGTCGAGCCCCTCGAGACAGACGTGCCAGGCACCGCGGCCCCGGGGACAATCCTCCGCAATGAGAACCTCCCTGGGTTCAACGTCCGCTACTACAACCCTTTCCCCGCCCCTGACCCCAGCCAGTGGCGACTGACTGTAGAGGGTCTAGTGGGGAGACCGCAGAGTCTGTCCCTGGACGACGTACAGCGCCTGCAGTCCGTCACCGACATCAGGCGCATGAAGTGCGTGGAGTGCTGGTCCGCGCGAGCCAAGTGGGGGGGTTTCGACCTCGACTCCCTGCTGGAGCTGGCGGAGCCGGAGCCTGACGCTCGCTGGCTGCACTTCTTCTGCGCCGATGGCTACTACGAGTCCCTCTCGCTGGACGAGCTCTCGGGGGATGGGGTGCTCTTCGCCTACGGCATGAACGATGAACTGCTACCAGCCAAGTATGGCTCGCCGTTGCGGCTGGTGGTGCCGTCGAAGTATGGCTACAAGTGGCCCAAGGCCATCGTGCGCATGGAGTTCGCGACTCAGGAGAAGGCGGGCTACTGGCCCACTGTGGGTCCCTACACCACCAGTGGGCTCATCCTTCCCGGCAGGGACCACCCTCTGGAC
>JBAVWD010000189.1:0-6416 GCA_049697655.1 Anaerolineae bacterium
GTGCCGAAGCCACCCATCATGCCGCCCATCATTCCGCCCCAGCCTGAACCAGAATGC
The DNA here is from genome assembly GCA_049697655.1 of Anaerolineae bacterium. Taxonomy (GTDB): domain Bacteria; phylum Chloroflexota; class Anaerolineae; order UBA7937; family B3-Chlor; genus JAUVXJ01. The sequence continues at coordinate 58 of JBAVWD010000189.1, forward strand.
ATACCGTACTTGGTGTTCCACATCATATTGGGGCCGTATTCGGGATACACCCTCCCGGTGTTCTTGTCGACGAGCAGTTCCATGGCATGCACGCCAGTACTCTCCTCTTCGACCTCGGCATAGAAATTGTTGCTGAATTCCATCACCTCATTGACGGCCAAATCAGGCAGGTTGACGGACGCCAGATACCTCTCTACAGCTTCCCCAGCCTCCGAGAGGCTAAGGGTTCCTTCGTCGCTAGGGAGTGAACCACTCTCAAACCCGTAGCCGCGCCCGCCGAGTCCCATCATCCCGCCGGAGCCGGACCAGCCGCCCATCATCCCACCGGAGCCGGACCAACCACCCATCATTCCGGGGCCCATCCAACTCCCCACGCGCAAGGGCCAGTCCCAGCCGTGGCCAACGGGACGGGACAAGGCCCAGCCCGCCAAGCCTCCCAGGGATACCAGGAACAAGGCCCCCAGGGTGGCAACGATTACGATCACTGTCCATTGAGCTTTGCTTGGCATGTGAAGAACTCCTTCTTGTGTCTTCAAATAGCTTGGTCTTTCCGGTACACTACCGCGTCACTGGCGAGATCTCAGCCCCACAGTAGGGGCAGTTGATCCACTCCTCCTGCAAGAATCGTCCACAGGAAGCACAGGCTCGAGTGTATCCCGTTGCCGTCTCCTGTCTGGCGGCGGGCATCAGGCCACCCGTTTGCTCCGCCTTGCGGTAGAGCGAATACCCTCCCAGCGCGAGCGCTACAGGCAAGGCCAGGAAGAATAGCATGAATATCGGCCATAAGAATATCATCCCCATCATCGTTTCCTCATCTCCAGTCTGTTAGGTATTCGAAGGTCCAAACCCTCTCAGTCTCAGGGCATCAGTCACCACTTAGTCCGAACTGAAAGCCATGTCCCCGGCAGCGATGGCCGGATTGATCCGTGCCTTGGCAATGGTTCTCACGCCGGAAGCACAGGTCATGCCCATCACCGGCATGACGATCTTGCTGGCAGCCATAGTCTCCGGCCGCGAATTCACACTTCTTCACCTATAGATAAGTATAATCCTCGTCACGGCCCGCCAGGAGAGCCATTTGGCCTCTGCTGAGGCAAGCAAGAGGGCCCATCGACAGATGGGCCCTTCACACGCCATATGGCTGACGGTGTCGGTGTCGAAGGCGATAGGGCGGGTGTCGGCGATGTAGGTGCGATAGTTGGCGGGGCTGATTTCAGTTTCCAGTCTGCTTTTGATGGTTCTCCATACTTCTTCTATCAGTCGTTGTTCTTTGTAGTTATTCGTTGTGTCCTGGGCACCAGGGGTAGTGTCGTGGGCACTAGGGGTGGTGTCCTGGGCAGGACGAACATGCCCAGTGCAGGCTGGTCAGCAAAGCATCCGCGACTGTCCTGTGATCCTCAGCAATAGCGGCCTTTCTGTACTGTCTGGTATAGGCCACACGTACGAACGAGGCGACGATCACCAGTCCGAAGTAAACACCCTGGAAGAAGCTACTGGGCACTTCCTACCTCTCCTGGCAAGTTCATTAGAAATGGTTACCGCATGGGGCCCACGAAGCGGGAGCCAGAGGCATGCAGCAGACCCTCGTAGGCCCTCTCAGAGCGGCGATGTGTGCGACTTGGTTCGACAATGCGCTCCTCCGTTGGCTCAGCTCTGCTCAGGGCCTCTCGCCCGCTCAATACCTTGATGCTGATGGCGTATCCCTTCAACTGCCAGGCCAGTTCCATCTCTTCCTCCTTCGATCGGCTCAATTCTCACTATTCTGGTCAGCGGAGCGTGTTCCTGCACAACCGTCGACAGTCGATAGCAGCCTCTCCGGTGGATCTCCCTTGCTGACGAAAGCGTCGACGCCGGCGGCGAGCGCCTCCCAGGCTTTGTACATGCGCAGGCTCTCTGGAGCTGCCAATCCAAACGCTGGTCACACGGTGTGACTGATGGCCGAGGCCGGTCCCAAAGTTAAACCCAAGCGTAGAAACTCTTTCCTTGTCATCCTCTCCAGCCCATCTCTTCATCTGTAGCCAAGTATAACCCTCCCGATGCCCGGCTAGGAGAGCCATTCAACCTCATCTGGAGTAAGCAAAAGGGCCCATGCGTCGATGGGCCCTTCATGCGCCATTTGGCTTACACTTGGTTGGCTTACTCAGCTGACCGCGTGTTTCCTCCAGCAGGCACGTGGAACACTATTGTCGCCCCCTGGCCGGGTTCTGAGCGGATGGAGAGCCATCCGCCCAAGAGCATAGCCCTCTCTTGCATCCCCATCAGCCCAAAGTGACCGAGTTCGGTGAGTTCGCTGGGCGTCTCTGGCCCCACAAAGCCAACGCCGTCATCTTCGACGAAAGCCGTGATCCCGTCCGAGCCGAACTCCAATCTGACTTCCACCTGAGAAGCCCGTGCGTGTTGTTCTACGTTCTTCAGCGCCTCCTGGACGATGCGAAAGATGGCTAATTCAGTATTGGCAGGGAGACGATCAGCCATTCCTGTCACTTTGAATTCGGTTTCGATATCCTGGCTGACCGCCAGATCGTCCACCAGTTTCTCCAAGGCAGGGATCAGCCCCAGGTCCTCCAGGTACACGGGCCGCAGGTCGCCGATGTACCGGCGCAAGGCGGTGATAACGGAGTTGGCTGACTCCCGCAGCTCTGTCACCATCTCGTGCAAGTCCTCCGCACCGGGCGGTAGGCGCCTGTCTAGTCTTTCCAGGTCCTGGGAGAGAACGACCAGGGACTGAACTGTGTCGTCGTGTAGCTCGTGACCAAGGCGCAGCCGCTCGTCCTCCTGACCTTGGGTCACTGCGGCCACGTAATTGTGCATAGCGGACTGGTAGGCATGGATGCGATGCGCCATCTGACTAAGGGTGAGCCGCAGATCGTCAATCTCTGCGATGCCTCCTACGGGCTCGCCGACGGCTGAGAAATCACCCCAGGCGATCTTGCTGGCCCTGCGCCCCAGTTCTTCTAGGGGCTGAAGCACCTGGCGCACCACCAGGTAGATTGCCAGAAACGCCACCAGGGCGGCCAAAAGCACTACTATCGGCGCCAGAACGGAGTAGCGCATCGTGCGGTCGAGAAGGTTGCCCCAAGGCTCCTCTACAACCACGCTCCATCCCCTTTGACCCACAGGAGTGTGGGCCAACATGATGTCCCGCCCAGTCACGTCCCGATACACCCCGGCGCCAGCCTGGTCCATTTTGGGCCCATCCGTCCTCGAGAAGGTGAGGGCATCCGTTCCCAACCTCGAGGCTTCAGGGTGATATAGGATGGTCCCGTCGCCATCGACCAGATAGGTGATGCCTTCACCGCTCAGTGTGAGGTCAGCCAGTATCTCCGTTATGCCGCAACTCTCCAGGGAGAAGACCCCGAGCAAGGCTCCCACTCCGCTCTCTCCTGGGACTATCAGGGCCACCTGGGGAGCACCCAAGAGGGGCTCTTCTAACGTGGTCAAGAGCGGTGACGCCTCTCCAGCAGTCACCTGCCTTAGTTGTGGCTGCAGCGCTCGGACTCTGTTGGTCCAGTCCGTGGTCTCAGGCTTTGCGGCGAGCAATTCACCGCCTGCGTCCAGGAGGGCAACACCTCCATCGAACACGCTCAGTTGCGGAGACAATTCTTGGAGCAGCAGCGAGTAGTCGACGGGCTCCCCCTGGCGGATCGCCTTGTGATCGCGAATGCTCTCCAACACCGCCTGGCAGCGAGCCACACGCTCTTCAACCTGTTGAGCGGCTGCCGTAGCCAGTGCCAGATCTCTCTCTTCCACCAGAATCTTCATCCACTGTTGGTGGCTGTAGATGCTGGCCAAGGAAGAAGCGAGCAGGAGAAGCCCCCCCGGGAGAACGATCCACAACAGCACTTGACTGCGGAGCCCTCGCCATGATCTCTTGCGCCAGATGCTTCCGCTCATGCTCTGTGGTCACCCCACCGTGTCATCCACGGTTATCCAGCCCTCCTGTACGGCTTTCAGCACTGCTACGGTGCGCGTGCTTACGTGGAGCTTCTCATAGACCCTGGCCAAGTGACCTTGAACAGTGCGGTCACTGATCCCCAAGTCCCGGCCTATGGCCCTATTGGTCAAACCCTTGCCGGCTAGGCGCAGAACCTCGAGTTCCCTGTCGGTAGGTCTCTCCACAACCTCGTCATCCCCCAACGTCACCCGGCCTGAGGCCACTCGTTTCATCAACCTCCTGGCCACCCCTGGGTCGAGCGCTGCTTCGCCCTCCATTATCTGGCGAACAGCCTGGATCAACTGAGTGGAGTCGGCCGTCTTGAGAATGTAGCCATCGACCCCTGCCCGCAGGAGCGCAAAGACATAAGGATCATCATCGTAGGCGGTGAGCACCAATATCTTGACCTGGGGGTGCTCAGCTCTGATGCGGCGGGCCAGATCGAGGCCAGAGAGCTTGGGCATCCTGATGTCCAGTATCGCCATGTCGGGCTGGTGTTCGGCCACCAGCTCCAAAGCCCTCTCACCGTCCTCCGCCTCAGCCACGACGACGATCTCGCCCGCCTCCTCTAGGAATCCAGTGATACCCTGCCGTACCAGAGCGTGGTCATCTGCCAATACTACCCGTATTCTCTTCACGGCCATCCTCCCCCTATCACGCGAGGACCTACGGCACTATCATAACAGCAAGCGGGCGGCGTCGCCACACACATCTCTGCACGGCCAATGCCTGGTGATCGACATACCCTGCAGGCTCCGGCAAAGGGACCGGCGATTCTGATGGTTGCCATGTTGGACTTCGGCATGCGCGGTCAGGGGCTCCAAAGACCTTCACAACACACGTGGAAACAAGGGATGTCATATCCCTACTTTGTGCGTTGTCGTGGTGACGCCTCAGCTCACACGAACGAGTACCCGGTAAGACCCGCGAAGTTGAGTACGATGTGTGCAACTACCACCCAGCGGGGCGGGCGATGGGTCGCAGGGCGGGCAGCAGGGCAGTCTACTGGCTGGGCCCAGAGGCGAAGAACTTTCCCGTCTCGTCCTGCACCAGGACCCAGATGGAATAGGCGCCGACGCCGGTCCCAAGCGGGACGTTGAGCAGGATGAGCACGGAGACCACGAGCACCACGTACCTGGCCCAAGACTTGTACCTCAGCAGCCCGATACCACCCACGATGCTAGGCACCGAGACCAGGATCACCCAGAAGGCGATGGTCGTGGCGATGAAGAAGGTGATGCCGATCACGAACTCCTCTTCGGCGATCAAGCCGCCGAGCAACCCGCCTCCAACGATGAACAAGGAGGCGAACAGGGCACATAGAACGTGGAAGGCCCCGTAACCGATGTGCAGGGCCCCTACCAAGGTGACGTGTTTCTCCATTTGCTGCTCCTTTCTCGAGCGAAGCATAAGCTGGCTTTGTGACGCGACTCTGCCGGAGGGATGATCAATCTGGCGAGAGTCTATCATCCGTGATCTACGTCTTGGTCTCCCCCGGGATCATGATCCAGCAGATGAGGTACGGGAGGAGACCCGGCAACCCGCCCGGCAGGAGCAGGACCACCCAGATAATCCTCACCAAGGTCACATCGACGTCAAAGTAGTTGGCGAAGCCTGCGGCTACGCCGCCTATTATTCTTCCCTCTCTGGGTCTTACGAGCTTCTTCATGGCTTAGCCTCGCTTCAAGTGCGTGATTTGCGCGCCAATGGCCTCTAGTTCCTGGTCTCTTTCACGATCTTCGATGCCAGGGCGAGCACGAGAATGGCCGTTGCCCCCACCAACAAGGTGGCTGCCAGCCCCAAAATGCTGAGTACATTCGCCAGAGTCTCTGTCATCTTATCCTCCTCTACCTCCGTCGGAATCCGTTCAGCAGCCAGGCACGAGATTCAGGATGGGGTAGTCGCACCACCACTGCGGCCGGACCAGGCTCATGACTACGGCCAGGAGGACGATGCCCACCGCCAGCAGCAAGATCCCCACAATGGTCAAAGGCTTCGATGGCTCCCGCCTTTGTCCGGAGAAAGCCAGCCCCAGAGAGACGCCGAGCCCAACGCCGAGCACGAATCCTGCGGGGATGCTGCCCAGGGCGACACCCAGGGCAAGGCCCACGCCTATGCCCACGCACAAACCAAGGAGGAGCCTCCGGCTCCTGTCTAGGTTGCTGAGTTGCTGCTTCTGTGCCTGACTCATCTCCAGCCTCCTTCTGCTAGGAACCCTCCCGGAGGTTCCGAACCTCCGGGAGCATCGCGGGTGCGCTACCTGATCGGTGACACGAAGCGAGTGCCGGACGCCTCCATAAGCTGCTTCTGGGGTTCGAGATGCCGTTCTGAGGAGTGCCAGCGGTATACCACCTTCACCAGGCGGCCCGTCTTGTCCTCGACTCGCTCTCCTAGATTCCTGAGGGCGATCCCGTGTCCTTTCAAT
>JBAVWD010000190.1:0-2709 GCA_049697655.1 Anaerolineae bacterium
ACCTGATCTTCAGAGACGCATACCACATCTTCAGCTACATGATCGCCGACGCAGCCTTCGTCTTCGTCGAAGTCCTGATGGTCACCCTGATCATACACGAAGTCCTGAATCTAAGAGAGAAGCGCGCCATCATGGAGAAGCTGAACATGGTCATCGGCGCCTTCTTCAGCGAAGTCGGCGCCGCACTCCTGAAGATCTTCTCCCAGCTCGATCCCGAATCGGCCGGCCTGAGAGAAGGACTTATCCTCAGCGCTCACACATCTGCGAGCGACTTCTCCGCTCTGAGGCAGCGCCTGAATGCCCACCAGTACGCGGTCAACACAGAGCCTGACGCCCTGGAGGAACTTCAGGGTCTTCTTGTGGGCAGGCGCGACTTCATGCTCAGACTGCTGGAGAATCCAAACCTCCTGGAACACGAGTCTTTTACCGACACGCTCTGGGCAGTATTTCACCTCACCGACGAACTAAGCCACCGGAGCGACGTACGTCGCCTGCCAAAGGCCGACTACAATCATCTTGCCGGTGACATGACCAGGGCCTACAAGCTGCTGACCGCTCAATGGCTGGCCTACATGAAGCACCTCCGAGACAGCTACCCCTACCTCTTCTCCTTAGCCATGAGAACCAATCCCTTCGATCCCACGGCATCCCCAGAGGTAGTGTGAATAGAACGGCAGACCACCGCACAGTGGAGGAGATGGATGAAGAGGCTCTATCGTTCCCGAACGGACAGGATCATCGCCGGTATCTATGGTGGCACGGGCGATGTATACGACATCGATCCGACGTTGATACGGTTGGTCCTCGTCTTTCTGGGCTTGGCCATCGGGATCGTGCCGCTATTGGTGGCCTACATCGTGGGCGCCATCATCATACCGCTGGGCCCGCTGTCCGAGGGGTAAGGACACAGGCGCATTGCACGCTGTGGTTGCCCTCGTGCGCACCGGTAGACTGGCGCCCGCGAATGATGCCAGCGCAGCGACGAGCTGAGGCGCCCCTATAGCTGGCCGTTCAACTGGTGCAGCAGCTAGTCCCCAGTGCCCTTCACCGCTCTGACTCTGATGCTGTCTATTCGCGGTCGTCCGCTCTCTGCAGGAGCAGACGAACAGCAGCCGGCCCCCGAAAGGAGGGGAGAAGCGTCGACCCTCTCCACCACAACTGCCTTTTCAAAGCCCGCCTTCCTGATGAGGTCGAGGTATTCTGACTCCTCAATGGTGCCGCCCAGGCACTGCGCCCAGGACGTCAAATCACTCTTCACCTCCTCCGGCAGCCCGGAGGACACCAGGTCGGAGATGAGCATAGTCCCGCCAGGCTTCAACACTCGGAATGCTTCGCGGAAGACCCTTTCCTTGTCAGGAGAGAGGTTGACGACGCAGTTGGAGATGATCCAGTCCACGCTCTCGTCGTCCACAGGCATCTGCTCCATCTCACCCAACCGAAACTCCGCGACATGCTGCAACCCGGCCCGCTCGGCGTTCTTCCTAGCGCGGTCGATCATTTCTGGGGTCATGTCCAGCCCGATGACTTTGCCCTTGTCGCCAACCATCTGCGCTGCCAGAATGACCTCCAGACCAAGCCCCGAACCTAGGTCAAGAACCACCTGTCCCTCCTGTAAGTCCACGAAGGCCAACGGGTCGCCGCATCCAAGGGAGCCCACTGCCCATTCGTCGGTACAACACGGCGCATCGGCCTCAGGCACGGCAACTGCTTGCTGCTCGGTACTTGGCCCCCCACAGCAAGCTCCTGGACCACAACAGGACGGTACCACTTCTTGCGCTCGCGCTCCATAGTAGGCCTTCACAGCCTCTTTGATCCGCTCCTCTTGCGACTTGTCCACCACACCACCTCCTCATACGTCTGGTATTGTATCGCTGAGCCTTCTGAGTAGCTCACCAAGCTGCCCAAGTTCGTCACACGCCAAACCACCACAGCAACCCTCGAAGATCACGTCCAGCCGGGGCGTCGCCCGCTCCAGGGCCCAGCCCGCGTCTGTCAGCCGGACAAGAAGGCTCCTCCGGTCCTGCGGGTTCGCCTCGCGAGTGACCAGCCCCTTTTTCTCCAGGGTGTCCACCACTCCGGTGATCGTCGATGGCGAGCAACAACAAGCCGACGCCAGTTCATTGAACTGCCGTCCGTCCCTTTGCCACAGCCAGCGAAGCACCGAATACTGAGCCGGGGTGAGTTTGCCGACGCCTATCTGCTGCCTTTGAAGCCTGGTCAACTTCTTGGACACCACATCAACGAGGCGGTAGACCTCGGCCACAGACGATTGCCCATGCTCGCTCTCCGGCAAGACGCATTCCTGTCCAGTCACTTCTGACTCACCATCCGCCTACCGAGATTCTCTATGGCCACTGAGTGCACTCTCCCAGATAATACGGCTCCTAATTATTTCTATCCTAATAATACGCTGACCACGACACCTTGTCAAATGCCTGCCAGGGGCGAGAGGTCGTGCAGACACACGATCCCGTACTCTTGCTGGCGTTTTTATCGCTTTTCCGCCCTCTTCCTCCCTTCTGAGGCCCACGGGCGCACCACGCGACAACCTGTCCTCGCCAGGGAAGCGGCATCCACTTGCCCATCGCGAGCGGCCCTCTTCGCAAGTGACGCCACTCCAAACCGGTGCTCGGGGAGGTGCACCACACGCCGCTGGCCGGCATTGTCGAGTCGACTGTGGATCCGTGGGGAAAGGGAGCAGGCCCCTTC
>JBAVWD010000191.1:0-1685 GCA_049697655.1 Anaerolineae bacterium
GACGAATGGGGGCGCGACTTGATTCGTGGGTGGAATGCCGGGTGGTGGGATTCGCCGGGGCGGGTGGGCGACAAGATCGGTCGCCTGCTGGGCGCGGGACCTGGCCAGGTGGTGGTCAGCGACACCACCTCTGTCAATCTGTTCAAGCTGGTGATGGTGGCCCTGGAGAAACAGGCTGGGCGGGACCGGATCGTCAGCGACGTGCTGAACTTCCCATCTGATCTGTATGTTCTCCAGGGATGTGTTCGGCTGATGGGCGGGTCGCACAAGATCCATCTCGTGCCCTCTGAGGACGGCATAACGGTGGATCAGCAGACCCTGTTTGACGCGCTGGACGAGCGCACCGCGCTGGTCACGCTCTCCCACGTGGTGTTCAAGAGCGGGTTCCTCTACGACGCGGAGGCGGTGACCCAACGCGCCCACGAAGTGGGGGCGCTGGTGCTGTGGGACCTGGGTCACTCCGCAGGGGTCGTCCCCATACAATTGAATGAGTGGGGTGTGGATCTTGCGGTGGGGTGTACCTACAAGTACCTCAACGGCGGGCCAGGAGCGCCGGCCTTCCTGTACGTGCGCCGCGATTTACAGGAGGAGGCACTATCCCCCATCTGGGGCTGGTTCGGGCAACGGTCCCCCTTCGGTTTCGACCTGGAGTACCAGCCCGCGAACGGTATCACTCGCTTCCTGGTCAGCAGTACGCCAATCCTCTCGACGCTGGCCACGGAATCGGCCCTGGACATCGTGCTCGATGCGGGGATTGACCGTATCCGGAAGAAATCGGTGCTCTTAACGTCCTATCTGACCTACCTGGTAGAGACCCTGCTCGTTCCGCTGGGGTTCTCTTTGGGGTCGCCGAAGGACCCAGCACGGCGCGGTTCCCACGTCTCCATCAGGCATGCGGAGGGTTACCGTGTCAACCGCGTGCTCATCGAGGAGATGAAGGTGATTCCAGATTTCCGGGAGCCCGACAACATACGGCTGGGGTTGGCTCCCCTCTATACCTCGTTCAGGGATGTGTGGGAGGCGGTTGACCGGATCAGGCAGGTGGTAAAGGAACGGCGTTACCTGCGCTACTTCCCTGGTCAACGGCTGACCGTGACCTGACAGAAGCGCTTGAGGTTGACGGCTGGGCGACCACTGTTGCGATCGATACAGAGAAGGGAGCATACTCATGTCTGAAGACCCATACTGTAAGCTGGCAGAACGCCTGGATGCCATCCCCAATGGTTTTCCCTCCACGGAGAGCGGTATCGAGCTGAAGCTCCTGGCGAAGATGTTCACGCCGGAGGAGGCAACGCTGGCGTCGGTGATGCGTCTCACCAAGGAGCCAGCCGCAATGATCGCCCCCCGCGCGGGCATGAGCCCGGAGGACGCCTATCGCACTCTGAAAGCGATGGCGCGCAAGGGCTTGATTATCGCTGGCAAAGGCAAGGGAGAGTTGGGTTTCCGCCTGATGCCCTTCGTGGTGGGTTTCTACGAGGAGCAGCTACCACGACTGGATGAGGAAATGGCGAGGCTCTTCGAGCAATACTACCAGGAGACTCGGGGCGGCGGCACACTGATCCGGGCCGCACCTCCGGGGCACCGGGTGATCCCGGTAGAGCAATCCATACCCTTCGAGCCTGAGATCCACCCCTACGAACGGGCTTCCGAGTTGCTGGAAGGGGCCAAGTCGTGGGGCGTGCGAG
>JBAVWD010000192.1:0-4463 GCA_049697655.1 Anaerolineae bacterium
GCTAAGGGCTTTGTATACCTCCCTGGCATTGGCTCTGGTAACCACCGGGTTGGTCCCCACAAGGTAACCCGCCTTCACCGGATAGGGCTTTCCTGTCAGAATAGCATCCCAGACAGGCTTGGGCGTACAGATGGTCATTCTGGCCGCGAGCTTGTATTGGTCGCCGCCCAGGCGCTTCTCTCTCTGCTGAGGTGACAGTTCCTTGTGCGCGGAGAACTCGGAGACTTTTCTGACCGGCGGTGGGACGTGCAGGACATTGCCGCCGGGCCGATCAAGGTTCCCGGTGGCGGCCATCAGGCCGATCGCGGAGCGGGTGTAGTCGGTGGCGTTCAGGGTCTGCTCAGTCGTCACACCCCAGTGGATTCCAGCCGGTTTTGTGGTGGCATACAGCCTGGCCGCCTTGCGAATAAGCTCCTGGTCAACCCAGGTGATCTCGGCCACACGATCGAGGGGGTAATCCTTCCTCACCCTCTCCACGAAGGGTTCCCAACCGTTGACGTACTGCTCGACAAACTCCCTGTCGTAGAGTTCTTCTTCGATGATCACGTTGAAGAACCCCATGACCATAGCCGCATCTGTGCCGGGCCGTATCTGGAGCCAGACGTCCGCCTTCTCGGCATAAAGTGATCTGCGAGGATCTACACAGATCATCTTGGCTCCCTGTTCGTAGGCCCGCCAGAATTTCACTCCCTTGTATTCGTCCGGGTTGGTCCAGAGAGGATTGCAGCCCCACATGACAATGCACTTGGGATTATTCTCATAGTCGCACGCTGGCAGACTCCCGCAGGTAATCAGGGAGGCGCCTATCCGTGAGAGGTAGCACATGTGCCCCGCTGTCAGGATGTTCGGGGTACCCAGCAGGTTCCCGAACCGAGAGAAATGCATCTCGTAGTCCCGGCCGGTGCCCTGGCCAACGACAATGGCTTCAGGGCCGTATGCCTCGATCACCTTCTTGAAGCTCTCGGCGCAGGCGTCCAGGGCCTCGTCCCACGAGATCCTCTCCCAGCCTTTGTCGGTCCTTTTCATTGGATAGAGGACCCTGTCGGGATGATAGGCCAGCTGAGTAATCGACAGTCCTTTCGTGCACATAGTGCCGTGGCTTATGGGTGAATCAGGATCGCCCTCCACCTTGATGACCTTGCCGTTCCTTACGTGGGCGAAAACACCGCATCCACCATGGCAGCTTCGGCAAACCGTTCTCACCTTCTTGACTTCTTCCACTTGAACCCCCTATGTTTGGTTGATAGGACTCCTATGCGAGTAGCCTGGACTACATCCCAGGCACGTTTTCCCCTTTCTTGATTCGTCCTTGCACAGGAGGCCTGCATCCGTCGAAAGTGTGCAGGGCATGCATGGTCACGACGACACCCCCTGGACCTGCAGCCACACAAGTCTGACAGACATGGCCATACCTGTGGTCAGGTGCCAGGACAATGTGAGGGGGCGGGGACACGCAGCGACCGTGTTGGAGGAAAAGATCCCAAAGGCGTGAAGACGTAGTCTGGAGGTGGTGCTTGTCGCTGGCCCCGAACAAGGGGAAGGAGAAGTCGCGCATCAGTTGTACACTCTAACGGACATCGTCAGAACACGCCTCCGATGGCTCAACCTCCCCCGGAAGATGCCTCAGGCGCTCGACCGGGATGCCTTCGAGATTCTCCCTCGCTCAGCCCAACGCCGAAGACCGCGAAGTCGAATGCCTTCAGTCGACGCACGGTCCCGTGCCTCGGCATCCTATGCACTCCACAGGTGGCGGCCAACTCATCCCGGCGTAAGCGACCGCCAGGCCTCTGCCGGCCGCTGCCCATCACGCGCCTCGCTCCATCCAGGCCAGCTTCCCGGGTGTTGCCGCACTGGACAACAAGGGAAGCAGCGTGCACGCGTCCTGATATTGCTGGCGTCTCATTTCCCCATAGTGCGTAGGATTTACGATAGTATACCCAACTTGATGGGGGTTGTCAAGTTCGGGCTCGTCGCGGCGGTACGCCCTGGAGAGATACCAACCTTGCGGGCGAGGACACCAAGGGCTCTTCAAAGAAGGGAAAGCCCTTTGCCTACTGGCCGTGGGACAGATCCGCCGCTCACCAAGAGCCGAGGATCGCCTGAAGGGCGGGCAGGATTCGGCCAGACACCCGGCTGCCGTGGGCTGGATTCTGTGGTGCGTCATCGCGCTGTCTTGCTCTGCTGGCGACCGGGCGGCCTTCCCCAATCGGTGGCTAGCGGTAGACGAGAACCTCCAGTGAGGCCCCACCCCTCAGACTCCAGAATGGAGACCCGGCGCGTCACCATAGACTGGTACGGCCCGTGCCTGGGCCTCGTCTCCAGCACTGGCTACCCGGGCGCGACTCCAGACCTGTCACTGACAAGCTTCATCCTGGCCCAGATCGAGAGCAAAGCGGTGGACAGGGCAATGGACGCCCCGGTGGCGGGGAGAGCGCACGAGAGCCCGGCTCTCTCAACCAGCGGTCACAGGTGGATCGCTGTCGGGGCAAAGGAAGGAGCGATCAACCGCGAGAGGTGATGGAGGAACCGTCACAGTCCCGAGCAGCAATGAGATCATGGATACTCCGCGCAACCGATTCATCGAGCGGTACCGACTTGTGGGAAGACAGGATATCCTGAACTCGGGCCTTCACCCGGTCAAACATGGTTTCGTGACCATCGTCAACCCACTGGGAGTATCTGCGGCGATCCAGGAGAGAGGAATACCAGAAGTCGCGGAGGTGCCTCACAGTATGGCGCTCCTGGAGGAATGTGCCGCCGGGTCCGACTCGGTTGATCGTCTCCACGGCTAGAGTTTCCTCAGTGATATCAACAGTCTGGAGGAGCCTGCGAGCATACTCAACCACCTCATGGCCAAAGACTATGCTCTCACACGACGCAGTCATTCCGGACTCGAGATAACCCACGTCATGCAGCATGGTGCATCCGCTAAGAAGTCCCATCAGAGTGGAACTGAAGTACTCCAGGGCACCCTGCAGATCGAGGACTTTGGAATCGGTATTGGCGGCATAGCCCCAGGTTGGCAATCCATAGCTGTGGGCCACCTGCGCGTTGACCACGTCGGCCAGGTGATGCTCTGGCGCTCCATAGGAGTCAATGGTGGTGAACATGTCCATGACAGAGACACCGATCCCGTAGATGAATGGCGCTCCAGGATTGGCCAACTGGTGAACCACGAGAGCGCTGAGGATGTCGCAATTGGACGACACCGTGCCGCCGGCAATGGACATGGGGCCAAGTCCACCCATGGAGGTGCCGCTGGCATAGACGACAGGGATACGATTTCGCGCGCAATAGACCAGATTCTGGAGGGCGATCTTGGGGTGCCGCAGTGGCGGGCTGGGCATGGCAAAGAGACCCAGGAACGGGTGATCCTGAAGCTCCTGCAGCCCACCCGAGACCTCCTTCGCCATGTTAATGATGTCTATCAGATTGTAATGGTTTGTAGCCGTGAAGAAGATCGGCTTGCTGGTATTGCAGACCATGGCCTCAAAATGGTGCAGATCAGCCGTGTCACGGGGTACATCAGAGGCCAATCCCATGGACAGAATGAAGTCGATATTAGGCAAGGCGTCGCCCAAGCGGGCAAAGGTGCCAATGTCCGTCTTTGTCGTGCGACGGCGCTCGCCTGCCTGCGAATCGATGACGTAGAGGCAATCTGATCCGGTGCCGCAGTACGTGAAACCCCGCTCCAGGCGCATGGCCTCCTCGCCCTCCCGCGAGTGCATGAGTATAGCCGAGGGAGCCGACTCAATCGCCTGCCCCAGGAGCGCCCCTGGAATCTTCACCAGTCCCTCCTCGGTGGCGACTGCTCCGGCAGCGGTGAGCAGTTCCAGCGCCTCCTCGTCTTCATAGGCCACGCCTGTCTCAGATAGAACTTGGACGGTGGCGTCATGTATGGCCGCGATGCCCTGAGGATCCACTACCTGGAGCCGATATGGCACCTGTCTCTTCTCGATGTAGGTCATGGTCACCTCCCGCCATCGGAGGCGGGCAATGAGCTCCGCCAGCGAATCAAAGGGACCATCTGGGGCCGCCCAGCTGCACGGGCTGTGCTGCCGTGAGGCAAGCGTGAGGCCATCGGCCTGTCGGCCAACTAGACGCCAGCCATGCATTGCCCGCCGAGAGGCAGGTCAAGCCTCTTCTGCCTCTCGGGGGCCTGATCCTTCCCGGCAGCACTCACCAGCACGGGGGCAACGAATGTCTCTTCCGGGACCCCACGTGCCACGTACAACTGGCCAATATAATCGCTTGCTCGGCCCCTGCGTGCCGCGGCATTGACCCAGTCCGGCCCCGCGACAATGTCAGGAATGAGCCAATTGTTTGGCGAGATCCTAGTAGCCGGCTACACCTAGTTGTCGGGCGAGTTCGACCAAATCCGGCTGGACGTACATGCCCTCTTCCTCCAGTTGGACGTCGTCTGCCCAGACGGAGGGTTCCAAGACGATGCCATCGGTGTGGCC
>JBAVWD010000193.1:0-2281 GCA_049697655.1 Anaerolineae bacterium
CCTCAGAGCCACTCTCGTCCACGACGGGCAACCGTTGGTCATCGCCGCTGCGGTACAGACCCACCTCCAGACGATACCACCCCGGCGCCACATCCCCAGGAATGGACAGCGTGCGAGGGTCAGGCACTGTCTGACCCTCAGACCAGTAGTAGGTCGGATAGAGGTTCTTGAGAGGTGGGTAATCGTCTTGAGCCATCAGCGAGCCGTCCTGACTTCGGAGATGGACGAAAACGGTGTACTCCTCACTCACTGGACGCAAAGCCTGCCAATACAGCGTCACCTCCAGGTCGGACCCAGGCAGCAGTCCGGTGCCCGAGAGCTCGTATCTCACCAACTGTATCTGGTCTCCGAAGTTGACCAACACTGGCTTGCTCGTCGCTGCCTCAGCCTCTGGTCGGTACCCTTGAGCCAGCAAGACCCTGACCCCTTGAGCCTCGTAGGCCACGTCCATCTGCTCGGCGACGGTGCGAACAAAATCGAGATCGAAGCGAGCAGCCAGGCGCCAGCCGTCTATGACCAGCCAGGTACGAGAGCTGGCCTTCAGGACGGACTCGAGCTGGGAAGCTGAACTGAGCAGGGGTGCCCCGATCCAGCGATCTATGAGCTCACCATCCCTGTCAAACACATACTCCTCGTAAGCTTTGCCCGAGACGTAGTAGTCGCACTGGGGCACGTATAGCTGGCAGGCGTAGGGCACGATGGTCATTACGGCATCGCCTTCCTGCCAGTGCCCTGCCAGGTACTCGAAGGCCAGGTCGTAACCCCACTCCTGTTGGGCAAGGGCTGTCTGAGCAGCGGGGAGAAAAAGCAAACAGGCCGCGACCACGAGCAAGGATGTTGCCAACCAGGCTGAGTGACCTTCACTCAGCCGGCGCCGCCAACTGCCTCCCATTTTGCCGCGCAGCTTCCGACAGACCCAGCTCAGAGAGACGACTGTTGTCCACGAAGCCGTGAGAAAGAGAAGCGGTTCCACCATGAAGAGATATCGCGCATCCCTCCAGGTCGGACCCACCAGGAAAACCATCTCCAAGATGGTGTTCCCCAGGATAGTATACAGGAAAAGAGGGGCCAGCAGATCCCGCTGGCCCAGCTCAGCGATTGCCGTTGCCCGGGCCGACAACACTAACGCTACCACCGCCACCAAACCCAGCGCGGCCAGAACAGTCACGGGGATTCTCTCGGCCTGGAGGAAGAAGGGGGCTATCGGGGGCCAAGCCTCTGCCAGGTTCAATGAGGGCGCCAGATAGGGCCGGGATTCCGCCAAAGACTCTAGCTGGCCGGGCTGGCCCACCGCCTTCAACAGCAGGGTAGCCAGAATCCCGCACAATGGGACGAGGAGTTCTGGGACCGAGGCCGGTCTGAGCATGTCACGAACACCGCGAAGGAGCACCAAGCTCAGCAGCAGCGGCACGAAGAGCAGCACACTCACTGGATGGGTGAAGAGGGCGCCCAGATAGCAGAGGATAGCCAGCCAGCGGTAACGGGCGCCCCTCTGGTCGGTCCCCCCTCGCCACAGAAACCAGACCGTCAGAAGGACCAGGAGCTGGAGCAGGGCATACATCCTCACCCGCGCTCCCCAGGCGATGGCTTCAGCGGAGAAAGCCACCAACGTCGCGGCGACCACCCCCACAGGCCGGGAGAACAATCTGCTACCAACGCAGTAAACCAGCCCGATGGTCGCCACGCCAAGGGCCACACTGAAAGCTCGCCCCACCGTGGCACTGAACCCGAAGACCTTAAGGAGCAGAGCCTCCGCATAGGAGAACAACAGAGCCTGCTCATAGAGGGTGCCCGACGGCAGAAGGGGATAACCGTGTCGTAGGACACCGCGGATGGCCAGCAGAGAAATGAACTCATCCACGTGGAGGCTGATCGTCCTCGCGTAAGCGACGCGGAAAGAGAATCCTGCCAACATCAGGAGAGAGAGGACGAGCAGTGGGTAGAGTCGTGGGGTGATTCTGGAAGCTCTACTGGTGCTCATTCAGATCCGCAGCTACCACGCTCTGGCACAGGGGGAGGGTCTTCCGCCGCATCGCCCGTGGCTAAGAGAGAGCGCCCGATGACCTCCGAGAAAAGGGCCTCGTACCGCGCAGCCACCCCAGAGATGTGGAAACCCTTCACGTACTCCACGTTGAACTCGGACATCCGCCTGCGCAAACGCTCGTCGTTGGCCAGATGCAGAATCCGTTCTGCCAAAACCTCCTCAGCTCCTACAGGGACCAAGAACCCTGTCTCTCCATCTCGGAGAAAATCGGTTTGTCCACCACTGGCGCTGGCGATG
>JBAVWD010000194.1:0-4843 GCA_049697655.1 Anaerolineae bacterium
GTGCCAGATCGCTGGGAGGGTCCTTGGGTTTCTCGATCAGCCTCAGCACCTGACCGTTCCTGAGTTCAGCCACGCCGAAGTGCTCCGGATCCTTAACCCGCGTGAGGACGATCTGTGAGTTCCAGTCGCTTTCGGCGAACTGCCGCACAAGGCCGGCGATGCCTCCCTCCAGAACGTTGTCACCCAAGAACACCACGAATGGATCATCCGCCAGGAAGCGCTCCGAGATCAGAACCGCGTGCGCCAACCCCAGCGGCGCCTCCTGCTCAATGTAGGTAACACTGGCCCCCCACGCGGAGCCGTCACCGACTGCCGCCTGGATCTCGGCAGCGGTATCCCCAACGACGATTCCGATGTCCGTGATACCCGCCTCGACTATGGCATCTATGGCGCGAAAAAGCACTGGTCTGTTGGCCACGGGGACCAGTTGCTTGGCGCTCGTATAGGTGATGGGGTAGAGGCGAGTGCCCTTACCACCGCTCAGGATCAGTGCCTTCATCACACCCCCACTGCCCTGCTAGCTACTCCGCTTCTCACTGTAGTACCGATAGTAGCTGGTGTCCATCTTGATGTTGTTAAGCACGGCACCAACCACGTGCGCATTGACCTTGTCCAGCAGTGCCTTCGCTCTCTTCGCATGGTCCCGTTTGGTCGTTCCGGCCTTGATCACCAGGAGCACCCCATCGACACGGGAAGCGAGCACGGCAGCATCAGTCACGGCGATGACCGGAGGCGCGTCGAAGAGAACGATGTCAGCCCGCTCGGACAACGCACTTATGATCTCCGCCATGCGACGCGAGCCCACGAGTTCCGATGGATTGGGCGGGAGAGGACCACTAGGCAGGAGCTGCAACCCCTCCACGCCTGTCTCGACCAGGGGCGGATCTCGCATGGCCTCCTCGTCTACCACCATCGTGGTCAGCCCGACTTCGTTGCTCGAGCCAAAGATCTCATGCTGCGATGGGCGCCGCAAATCGCAGTCGACGAGAATGACCCGCTTCTCAGCATGGGCCAGAGTCACCGCCAGATTGGCGAGGGTGGTGGACTTGCCTTCCTCAGGTCCTGGAGATGTAACAACTATGGTCTTGAGGGGTTCGTCCAGGCTGGAGAACTCGAGATTGGTCCGCAAGGTGCGATACGCCTCACTGACGGGCGATCGAGGGCTGGTCAAGGTGACCAGGCTATCTGAGTGATGATTGGCGACCATGATACCACTCCTCCGGTGTTGGTGGGCAGCAGATGATTATATCGCTCGGCCTGGGGCACAGCAAACACGAGTGGGGGCTCCCATGCTCACCATCATTGAGATAGAACATGGTCTACCTCACGCGGCGCAGGGCAAAGCGTCTCGGTCTTTTCTCACGGTCCGTTGCACCATCGCCTCCCCTGATGGTAGGGATGGATCCCAAAACCGCGACACCTACGTGCCGCTCGACGTCTTCCGTGGATCTGAGCACATCGGACTCCAGATACTCGAGACCGAAGGCGAGCAATAGCCCTATCAGCAATCCCAACACGCCCCCAGCCAGAGCCAGTGTCTTGGTCTTGGGCCAATGCACCCAGCCGTATTTCGCGTCCTCAAGTATCCGTATCTGAACCCGATCCTCGCGGTCTATATCCAGCATCTCTCCCGCGTGGAAGGCCACGAAGTCGCGGGCGAATGCGCTGGCCACGTCCCGGGCTTCCTGGGGATCAGGCCGGTCGGCGTCGATCTGAATCAGAAAATCCTCCGGTATGGAGGCAACCGTTACACCGGCCAGCAACTTGTCGACAGTTATGTCCAGCTGCAATTCGTCTATGACCTGCTGAGCCGTGGACGTGGTGTGAATCTGGTTTGCGAACTGCCTCAGAAGCTGCTCTGCCGCGAGTGTGAGACCGTAGTCATATCTGGCCGGGATCACTTGCAGCACGGCCGAAGAGCGATAGATGGGTGGTCGGATCTCGCTGAACACCACCGCGCTAGTCACCGTGATCACACAAGCCAGCGCGATAACCCACCACTTCCTCAACAGCACCCTGAGATACTGCATCAACTCCATGCTCGTCTCCTGACGGCATCATGGCGCCAGCCTGCCAGTGGGAACCATGACAGGCCTGGTCGCTTGTCGCACTATTGTACCACAACTGGTCGCACGCAGCAAAGACTTGGCGCAACCAGTGTTGAACGCAGTGCAGCGAAACCTGCCTGCTGGCTCAGGCGAGCGCGGCGCACACCTTTTCACGGAGCTCCCGGGCCGCAAGCGAGTCCTCGAAGCAGCCGTCGTCTCCGTGCAAGAGCCTGAACCCTACGAAGAGGCCAGACGCCGCCCTGCGACACCGAATCGTCATCGATCACGACCCTACCGCACTCTCGGCAAAATGACGTGCAACGGAGTTGACACTACGGCTAGGCCTGTATAGAATTGTCGATAGAAGCGCGGCTCTTGTGGCCAGCCAGGATCTCCTACCGGACAGAGCACGCACAGATGGCTATCCCCGACATCAAGGGAAGACTAGCATCCATACCTGCGAGGCCAGGCGTCTACCTGATGAAGGGAGAGGCCGACGAAGTCCTCTACGTCGGCAAAGCCGTCAACCTCCGCAACCGGCTTCGCTCCTATTTCCAGTCCTCGGCCACACATTCGCCCAAGGTGCTCCGCCTGGTGGACAACGCCGCCGACCTTGACTTCTTCGTCACCGATTCTGAACTGGAAGCCCTCATCCTGGAATGCAACCTCATCAAGAGACACCGCCCCCACTACAACGTGCGTCTCAAGGACGACAAGCGGTACCCATACATCAAGATAACCTGGCAAGAGGACTTCCCACGGGTCAATGTGGTGCGGCGCATGCTGGCCGACGGCGCACGATACTTCGGTCCCTACACCTCAAGTGCAGCCATGCGACAGACGCTGGATCTGTTGCGGCATATCTTCCCCTATCTGACCTGCAAGAGGAAGATAACGGGCAGCGACGAGCGGTCGTGCCTCTACCACCACATCGGACGCTGTCTGGCGCCGTGCATCGGCGCCGTATCCAAAGATGACTATAGAGACATGATGCAGCAAGTCTGTCTCTTCCTCGAGGGCAAGGGAGAAGAGGTCTTGGCTTCTCTGAGGCAGCGTATGGAGACGGCGGCAGAGAATATGGAGTTCGAGCGAGCTGCCCATCTGAGAGACCAGATCGACGCCGTGGAGAGAGTCATAGAGCGCCAGAGGGTGGTCTCCGCTTCCCTGGTGGACCAAGACGCCATCGCCATCGCCCGAGAAGACGGCGAAGTGTGTACTCAGGTGTTCTTCGTGCGCAGTGGCAAGCTCGTTGGCCACGAGTACTTTCTCATGGAGGGCGGGGGCGATGTGGAGGAGCCAGAGATACTCTCGTCCTTTCTCAAGCAGTTCTACGATCACGCCGCCCACGTTCCTCCAGAAATCCTGCTGCCCGCAGAGATCGAGGAGAACCAAGTCATCGAGAAGTGGCTCACGGAGAGGCGGGGCGGCAAAGTCAGCTTGAGAGTCCCGCGCCGCGGACAGAAGCGCAAGCTGCTGGAAATGGTGGAGGAAAACGCACGGGAGACCCTCAGCCACCTTCTGGCCCGGGAGCAGATCGAAAGGACCAGGGCGCTATCAGGCGTCAGCGACCTTCAGACGCAGCTGGGTCTCCAGGAACCCCCGCTCCGCATAGAAGCCTACGACATCTCCAACATCCAAGGCGTTGCCGCCACGGGCAGCATGGTGGTCTTCGCCGAGGGTGTGCCCGCAAAGAGCGAGTATCGCCGCTTCAAGATACGAGCAGCACAAGGCCCTGACGACTACGCCATGATGCAGCAGGTCTTGCGACGCCGGTTTAGAAGAGCAACCAGGGAAGAGAGAGACACGCAAAGCAGCTGGGCACAGATTCCCAACCTGATCGTCGTCGATGGGGGCAAAGGTCAACTGAACGCCGCACTGGAAGTACTGGCCGAGCAGGGTCTTGAGAGTGTGCCCACCATCGGTCTCGCCAAGGCGCGCGAAGAAATCTTCACGCCCGGAGAGTCGGAGCCTGTCGTCCTTCCCCGTGATTCAGAAGCTCTGCACTTGCTTCAGCGCCTGCGTGACGAAGCGCATCGCTTCGCCATCGTCTACCACAAGGCCGTGCGCCGCAGCCAGAGTCTCAGTTCTGTCCTGGAGGAGATACCCGGTATAGGACCCAAGCGCCGACGCGCGCTCTTGAGGCGTTTCACGTCCCTCGACGCCATCCGCAAGGCGAGTCTCGAAGAACTGGCCTCGGTGGAAGGTATGAACGAGAATATGGCACGCAGGGTGCTCGAGGCCCTTTAGGAGATGGCCATGGAGGAGCGTATCCGTCTGCTCAAGGGCACCTACCTGTTCGGGAATCTGGCCAATCAAGAGCTGCAACTGGTTGTTGGGCTCCTGAAGCGTAGGTCAGACCGCACCCGGGGCACAGTCTATCGCCAGGGTGATTTTGACACCAACTTCTACCTCGTGGTATCCGGCCGTTTGAAGGTGTGGATGCGGGACGAGAAAGGTCGTCAGAGGACCCTGAACTACCTCCGGGCTGGCGACTCCTTTGGCGCACATTCTCTGCTTTCTGGTGAGCGACGCGATGTGACCGTTGATGTCGAAGAACCGACAGAGTTGCTCTACCTGGAGAAAGCCGACTTCGACACCCTTCTGGCGGATCATCCGCACCTCCGAGACAAGCTGTCACTACCGGTGCTCCAACGCCTCAGAGATGTACCCCTCTTTGGCAGGCTGCCTCTGGAAGACCTGAAGCGCATAGCCGACTCGACAGGGCAGACCAGCTACCGACAGGGAACCATGATCTACCACCAGGGAGAGTTGAGCACCACCCTCTACGTTATTGA
>JBAVWD010000195.1:0-3400 GCA_049697655.1 Anaerolineae bacterium
GCCGTACACTCGGCAAGTCGCTTGGCGACTACGCCATTTCCGCACAGCGGCCGGCTCTGCTCCACCATGTCCGCGTGCAGTCCGAGACCGCCACGGTCGAGGACCTAACTGCCAGGCCTCGTGATCAACTGGCCAACGGGCCGCATCAACGCCGGGCGGATGACCTGTGCCTCTCCGCCGGGCGGGGTCCACAGCACCTCCACTCCACTGAACTCGCCTCCCTGGTACGCGTATCTCAGCCGCAGGTCGTGCCACCCAGGCCCCAGGTCCACCTCGCCGGTACCACTCCCGGTTCCCTCTCCTCCCACCGCTGCCACTTCAGCTCCATCGACCCGCAGGGTGGCTCTTCCGTTCCGAGGCACAACGTGGAAGCGGTAGGAGCCTTCCTCCTCCACCTTCAACTGGCCACGGCACTCCAGACTGTACGGTTCTCCTTCCAGCTCGGGGACGAAAGCCGACTGCCAGGCCGTCGGCATCCTCAGGAGCGACAGGATCGGCTGGATGCTTTGCTCCACAGGCTCACCCGCCCAGTCAGAACTACGAAACACTGAGACCAGGACTCCGTTGACCTCCCCCCTGGGGCTCAGGAACTCCGCAGCCACCGCCTCCCTCTGGCGTCCGGCCACTGTCCACAGGAGTCTCAGCGAGCCTACGTCGTCCATTCCCGAACACGTCACCCTCAGCCTGTGCCATCCTTTGACCAGCCTTATCTCCTCTTCTTCCTCCAGTTCTGATTCGTCAACCTCCACCTGGCATGTGCCCGGCGGCTCCATCTCGATGACGTAGCTCCCAGCTTCAGGCGCGTAGAGGGTCCCCTTCCACTGAGCGCTGAAAGGGAACGGCAGAGGAGGCTTCTCCGCTGTCCAATCAAAGGAGAGCTGGCCCTCCTGCCGCACCACATCCGGCTCCCCCTCTGTGCCGTGGCCAGAGTAGTACGACCCCAGCAATCCCTGCGACCTCCTCACCTCCTCCGCCGCCACGTGGGCGGCAACGAAGGTGTATCGATCATACTCTCCCTGGAAGGTCTCTGTGCTCGCCTCAGGATAGAAGTACCGGACAACCTCTGCTAGGGCCTCTACGTTGTAGGGGCTCACGAAGATGTAGACCAGGTCCTCGTCTCCCTCCTTCCCATGGCTGGGGATCACGTCCAGCACGTCGATACCTTGCTCCCCCGGCGCTTCACCGGCCATCCAGGCGAAATCCATGCCCGCCGAGTAGTAGGGATAGTTGGCGAAGAGATAGACGTAGTGGCCCTCGCCCAGGGACGCGATGTAGTTGGCGACGGCGGAGATCTCCCTGGTGAACTCGATACGCACAGCATCGGCGTGTATCTGCCGGTGGAAGAAGACGTGGTAGTTGGCGTAGCCGGCCAGTGCCAGCATGGGCACCAAGGCCACGACGAAGAGGGTACGCCGCGACGCACCGAAGGCCTGCCGGAAGGTGGCCCACGCACCCTCCAGAAACACCCCCGCGAAGAGAAACAGCACGGGCATCACTCCCGCGAAGCGGTGGCTGCGTAGCTCTAGGGTCAGTAGGCCACCGCCGATGATGGTAATCAGAAACCAGCTCAGATAGAAGAGATGCCTGTCGCGCCAGAAGCAGAAGAGGCAGTAGCCGAACCCCAGCACAAAGAACACCCCTGTCACGGGGTCTAGCATGGGCAGATCCGGCAGATTGACCGCGCCCCAGGCCTCCCCCTGGTAGTTGAAGAACTCCAGCAATCTCAGCGCGCGATCCGCCACGCTGTCCGTGCCGGCCACTCCATCACTCCCAAAGAACACTGGCATCACCGAACTGAACCGCTCGCCGAAGGCCAGGTGCGGTTCTCGCCAGATGATGGCGGCGAGGGGCAGTGTGATCACGATGGCCGACGCCAGGAAAGACAACCACGGGCTCAAAGTCCCTCTGGAACGGCTAGCCTTCTCCTCTCTCCGTCCCCGCCACCAGGACCAAGCCTGACCGAGAAAGAGCAGCAAGACGAGGAGAGGGACGATGCGAAACGAGGCGTGGCTATACAATCCCAGGCCCATGGTCAGCCCGGCCACGACATAATTCATCATCCCCCCGGTGCGTCTGCCTCGCAGCAAGAGGTAGAAGGTAGCGACCTCGAGCAGCATTGCTGGCGTGGAGGGAAGCGCCAGCCTGCTGAAAGCGATGTGCCACCGGGACACAGCGAAGAGATACGTGGCCGCCAGGGCCACCGGAAAGCGGAAGATCTCTCGCGCCAGCAGGTAGAACACGATAAGCGTGATGAAACCCAGGGTCACGAAGGTCAGCCGCAAAGCGAGGACCGTAGGACCCAGCAGGAGGAAGGAAAGGCAGGTGGCGTATACCGAGAACGGGAACTGCCAGGGATGATAGCCGTGGTGAAGGACACCATAGGCGTCCTTGCCGATCTGCGCCTCGTCGTTCCAGGAGATGCCGCCCGGCGGGGGGTAGTAGTCCAGGCGGTACACCCCCAGGAAGAGGCCCAGAGCCAGCACCAGGCCCACCAGGGTGAGCTCCAGCCAATGGTCCTTCAGCGTGCTCAGCGCCGGAAGGCGCCATCGCTCGCGGTGAGCGGAGACCAGGGCCATCAGAGAAAAGCCAGCGGCATACAAGAGGGCTCCGGTGTACAGGCTGTCCCAGCGCACCGCCAGGAGACAACCAGCAACCCAGGCCGGCAGCGAGGCCACGAGCAAGACCAGCATGCCCTGCCGGTCCCGGCTGTGGCCAGGGGATTGCCGCTCCCTGACCCCGTCTTCGCTCAGAAACCGAAAGGCGACAAGGACCAGCACCACTGCTGCGGCCAGGAGAAGTACCGCGACGGTCTCGTTCTGCCGCCTGCTCAGGCAGACCTGACCGAGAGAGGCCAGGACAAACCCGAGGATGGTTAGCACAAAAGGTGACATGCTGCAGACCATAGAGACAGACCTACGTCCGTCACCTGGAGAGCACGAACTTCTGGATCCTGTGGTTGTAGGTGTCCGCCACGTACACTGAAGCTCGCTGATCGAATCCGATGCCCACGGGCTTGTTGAACTGCCCCTCGAGCGAGCCCTTCTCTCCCCAGATGGTCACCAGCCTGCCATAGACGTCGTACACCAGCACACGGCCCGTCTCAGGATCGGTCAGGTAGAGCAGCCCATCCCCGCCCCAGACGATGTGAGGACTGTCAAAGGTGTTGGCTGCGGATATGGACCACTCCCGGAGGTATTCGCCTACATTGTTGAGAACCCGTATCCTCGCGTTTTCCGTGTCCACGATGTAGAGAGTCCCCTCGCTGTCCACCGATACATCGGTGGGCTGGTTCAAGACGCTCGGGCCAGATTCCGTCCACCCATAGACCTGGGCCATCTCTCCCTCAGGCGAGGCCTTGACCACCACGTTGCCGCCTGTGTTGGCGACATAGACGTTCCCT
>JBAVWD010000196.1:0-2010 GCA_049697655.1 Anaerolineae bacterium
AGCCAAGGATGCGGTGGAGTTCATCCTCGACCATCTGAATGCGGAGGATCGCTTCAACATCGTGGCTTTCAGCACCGGGGTGACGCTATATGAGCAGGAGCCGGAGCCAGCCACACGCTCTGACGGGGCGTGGCGTTTCATCGACGACCTCCGTGCTGTGGGTGGGACCAACATCGACCTGGCTCTGGAGGAGGCCCTCAGCATGGGCGATGGCGAGCGTCCTCAGATCATCATTTTCCTCACGGACGGCCTTCCCACCGAGGGCGTTACTGAGGAGGACACGATCATCGCCCATGTCAATCGCCAGGCTTCTCAGAACGTGAGGATCTTCACCTTCGGCGTGGGAGATGACGTGAACACCTTCCTGTTGGACACTATCGCCCAGGACAACCGGGGAGCGAGCTCCTACGTGCGCCCTCAGGAGAGCATCGAGGAGGAGGTCTCCACCTTTTACGCCAAGGTAAGCACGCCGCTCCTGGCAGATATCGAGTTGGATTTCGGCGACTTGCGCGTGGAAGAGACCTATCCCTACCCACTGCCTGACCTCTTCGCCGGGACGCAACTGGTGGTGGTAGGCCGATACCAGGAGGGTGGTAGCACGGATGTCGTGCTGCGCGGCCAGGTGAACGGCGAGGAACGGGAGTTCGTATACGAGAACCTCACCTTCTCCAGCAGAGGTGGTGAGGAGTTCATACCCAGGCTGTGGGCCACGCGCAAGATCGGCTACCTGCTCAACGAGATCCGCCTCCACGGCGAGGGCCGCGAGTTGACCGAGGAGATCGTGGACCTGAGCGTGCGCTATGGGATCATGACCCCCTACACTTCCTTCCTGGTGGAGGAGGAGCAGGACATCTTCACGCCCGAAGGTCGCGAAGAGGCCGCGCAGGAGATGTGGATGCAGGCCACCGCCGTGCCTGCGCCGGCGGCTGGGGCCGGGGCGGTGGAGGATGCGGAGAACCGGGAGGCGCTGCGCTCCACCGACAAGGCGGCAGACAGCAGCGAGCAGGTCAAGTACGCCGGAGACAAGGTGTTCGTGTTGCGGGATGGCATCTGGACCGACACCACCTACGATAGCTCCATGGACACCGTGAAACTCGGCTTCGGGAGCGAGGACTACTTCGCGCTCATCGCGACCCATCCGGAGTGGGGTCACTACTTCTCGGTGGGTCAGGAACTGATCGTGGTGCTGGACGGGACCGCGTACCAGGTAACGGAGGGCGACTTCCCGGCTATCGACATCCCGGTTGGCGCGCCTTCCCCCGAGACCGCAGCAAGTCCCTGGGACTTCCTGGCGCAGTTGGTGGAGTGGGTGATGAGCCTGCTGCCGGTGTAGTGCACTAACCGACAGGCTACCAGACACATACAAAGAGGCTGGTGCTGCCAGCCTCTTCTCATTTCCGGCCGCGACGCGGTTCTTCCTCTTCGCCGAGTTGAGGGGCTGAGACAGCCGTGGAGGCACGGCATGACGTGTCCCTGCATTTCGACAAAGCTGTCGCAGGGCTTACGAATCCGTAGCGCAGCCACCCTCGGATTTGGCAAGATCTGTCCACGCCGACGTAGGCCGCCATTGAACGTAGTGATTGTAGCCAGCTAACCGGTATTGATAGGCAGCACGGTCAGGGCGTTTTGGCGTAGTGCCAGGGGAACAGAGAGGAGCCGGGGCTAGGCTAACCCGGCTCTTCTACTATCGAGTAAAGGACTTCCTACGGCTTGGAGAACACGTAGCTCAATTGGCCGCTGGGCAGTGTGACAGGCTGTGTCTTCATAGGTATCCCGATGCTGAGTTCCTCGTCTGGGATGCCCTTCTCGATGCGGCCGAAGACCTTGTAGTCGCCATAGTCCAAGAGAGCGATGGAGTAGGGCAGCTCCTCCTCGAACCCCACAGGTCCGTACATCAGCTTGCTGAAGCTGACCAGCTTGCCCGTGCCCGTGACCTCGAACCATTCCACGTCGCTGGATAGACACTCGGCGCAGTCGGCAACGGGAGGAAAGTGCATTGTGCCGCACGTC
>JBAVWD010000197.1:0-8230 GCA_049697655.1 Anaerolineae bacterium
CGAGGACGTGGGGAGTTTGCAGGGTTTGATCGGCCACTACCGCGCCGGGGACGATTGGGAAGCAGCACCAGCGCTCACCAGGCAGGAAGCTTCGCTCTGCTTCGACTGGGGTGAAGGCGTTCCCCTCGCCATGCCATTTCTGGCGGAGTGGGAAGGGGTGCTTCGTGCCGCCGAGTACGGTTCCTACCGGCTGATTATCCGTTCCCCGGGATCCGCCGAGATGTACCTGGATGGCGCACCTCTCCTGCGGGGAGAGGGCGAATCATGGGCGCAGGTGGTGCTGGCGGAGGGCAACCATGCCCTTCGTATCACGGCCGCCGGTGTGGAAGGCCACTTCGAGCTGGCCTGGCAGCCTCCAGGAGGCGAGGAGCAGGTTGTTCCTTCCTGGGCACTGTACGCGCCCCCGGTGACTCCCAACGGTCTCCTGGGCAGGTACTACCCCAACGGAGAGTGGGAGGCACCACTGGCCTTCGCTCGTATCGACCGGCGGTTGGGCGTCTACTATCACATCGCGCCTCTGCCCACCCCCTACAACGTGGAGTGGGAGGGGCAGATCCTCATCCCAGAGAGCGGCAAGTACGTCTTCGCCCTCCAGTCTATCGACGAATCGGTGTTGTACATCGACGGGCAGGAGGTGCTCGCCAGCAGACAGCGCGACGAGTACGACCAGGCGGGCCTGGACCTGGAAGCCGGTTATCATGACCTGCGCCTGCGCTACGCTGCGCGAACCCACCACATGCACGTCGATCTGTACTGGACGCCGCCTGGTGGGACGCGAGAGATCATCCCTCCGGAGGTGTTGCTCCCTCCACAGGGAAGCTGGCAACTGGTGAGTGCCGCTGCCGGCGGGGAATGAGCACAGGAGGGTGCGTAGGCTGCCGCTGGACCGCTCCTTCGATACGGCCTGCGGCCTACTCAGGATGCGTCCAGCGGCTTTTCAAGCCAGGCTTACTAGGACGAGTGCGCGAGGCCTTGCAAGGCAGCCTGCACAGTGGTATACTAATTATGGGAACTCGCCATGCCTCGAGTTTCTGCGGAGTGTGCGCCTGTAGCTCAGTGGATAGAGCCGCAGACTTCGAATCTGTGTGGGCGGGGGTTCGAATCCCTCCAGGCGCACTCAGCGCCCAATAGCTCTGCCAGGTCCCGGAAGAACACGTGGAACCAGGGCCTGGGCACCAGCTTCACGACCTCGACAGACTCACGACCAACCTCCACTCGCTCAAACACCGACTGGAGCGCCCGACGCTGCTGCGCCGGCGCTCCTTCCTTAATGACCTGACCCACGTCGGCAACCTGACCCAGCGCTACCTCCGCGTCGTACGACCCTGCACCTAGTCGCGTCCCTGGCTGTGGCCCTGTCTCCAGGGTCCGGTATTGGTGAGGTCAGATGTCGAGGCGAGCCAAACTTTAAGGTTTTGGGGCTCTGAGGGGCTTGCTCTGCCAGGTATTGTATGATAAGCTGATTGTGCCTTGGTACTACCTGTCGTGGCGCAGCCAGGGATGCGTGGCACATGTAGTGGATCGATACATCTCGCGCATGAGGGTGCAGTTCTCT
Source organism: Anaerolineae bacterium (assembly GCA_049697655.1). Classification (GTDB taxonomy): domain Bacteria; phylum Chloroflexota; class Anaerolineae; order UBA7937; family B3-Chlor; genus JAUVXJ01. The sequence continues at coordinate 1,556 of JBAVWD010000197.1, forward strand.
GATAAGGAAAGGGGGTGGGCAGATAGGAAGGACAGCGATTCTTGCAGTGGACAGTATCCTACTACTGAGAATACGTACGGGGAGGAGAAAATGACCAGGAAAGTCGCATTTCTAATGGTGGTAGTGATGGGGCTGGGTCTGTTGCTCACGGCCTGCGGCACGCCGGTGCCGCCGCCACCGCCAGAAGAGGAAGTGATCAAAGCAGCGTTCGTCTATGTCGGCCCCGTCGGAGACCATGGGTGGACATATGCCCACGATCTGGGCCGGAAGTACCTGGAAGAGAACGTCGAGAACGTGGAGACCACGTACCTGGAGAGTGTCTCCGATGTGGACGCCGAGGCCAGGATCCGCGACCTGGCGGAGCAAGGGTACGACATCATCTTCACCACCAGCGCCAGCTTCCGCGATGCCACGGCTGCGGTGGCCCCAGAGTATCCCGACATCATCTTCGAGAACTGCTCGGGCTTTCTGACCTCCGAGAACATGGGGTCTTACTTCGGCCGTATGTACCAGGCCAAGTACCTGGCAGGAATCGTGGCTGGCATGACCACGCAGACCAACAAGATCGGCTACGTGGCTCCGATCCAGATCCCGGAGATCATAAGGCTGATCAACGGAGTCACCCTCGGGGCGCGGTCGGTCAATCCTGACGTGGAGATGGAGGTGGTGTGGATCGGCAACTGGTTCGATGTTCCGGCGGAGACCGCGGCCGTGGAGTCCATGGTCGATGCTGGCGTGGATGTCATCTTCACGGGCACCGATACTACTGTACCTGTGGTGACTGCCGATGAGCAGGGTGTGTGGTCGGTCGGCTACGACAGCTGTGAGAGTTGCGACGCAGCTCCTGCCAAGTGTCTGACCACGCCCTGCTGGAATTGGGGCCCCATATACGTTGACCTCGTGGAAGCGGTACGGGACGGCACTTGGAAGCCCGAGACGATCTATCGGCCCATGTCTGAAGGCACGGTCATCTTGACCGATGTTGGCCCGGCGGCGGCGGAGGGTGCCCAGGCAGCGGTCGATGCGGCCAAGGCCAGTATTGAGGGCGGTCAGGATGTCTTCTGCGGTCCCCTCAACGACAACCACGGAGAGCTCAAGGTGGCTGAGGGCCAGTGCATGACCGACATGGAGCTGATCTGCTTCGACTGGTACGTGGAGGGCGTGAACTCCGAAGTGCCTGACGGTGTCGGCTGCCAGTAGTAGCGTGTCGAAGGTAGCCCTGGCTGAAGCTCCCAGGGCTACCTTTTTGTTAGGAGGTGCGCGTACGAGTGGAGGGTGCTAGCCCCTTTGCCATCCGCATGGAGGGCATTACCAAGCGTTTTCCGGGGGTGGTGGCCAACCGCGGTATAGACTTCTCAGTGTTGAAGGGGGAGATCCACGCCCTGCTAGGGGAGAATGGGGCCGGTAAAACGACGCTGATGAAGATCCTCAATGGGCTCTATCAGCCCGATGTGGGGCAGATCTGGATCGATGGTCAGCGAGTGAATGTACGATCCCCTCGGGACGCTATTGACCTGGGCATTGGCATGCTTCACCAGCATTTTATGCTGGTCCAATCCCACACGGTGGCAGAGAACATCATCCTCGGCCTGGACACACCCCGGTTCTCACTCCATCTGGGCCAGGTCGAGAAGGACATCGCGCGCCTGGCGGAGCACTACCATCTCCAGGTGGACCCGAGGGCCAGGATTTGGCAACTATCGGTGGGGGAGCAGCAGAGGGTTGAGATCCTGAAGGCGCTGTACCGCGGGGCGCGCATCCTGATTTTGGATGAGCCCACGGCGGTGTTGACGCCCCAGGAAGCACAGGAGCTTTTCAAGACCTTGCGCAGCATGGTGTCCGAGGGACACACGGTCGTTTTCATCAGCCACAAGCTGGGCGAAGTGATGTCCGTAGCAGACAGGATCACGGTCCTCCGTCGGGGGGAGGTGGTGGATACCGTCTTCACCAGTCAGACGAGCAAGGACGACCTGGCCAGGATGATGGTAGGGCGGGAAGTCCTGTTCCGTCTCCGCAAGAGGGAGTCCGAGCCGGGTGACGTTGTCTTGGAGATAGATGGACTGACCGCGCTGAGCGACAAGGGACTGGAGGCCCTGCGGGATGTGTCCCTCACCGTCCGGAGTGGAGAGATACTGGGCGTGGCCGGTGTCGCCGGAAACGGCCAGCGCGAACTGGCGGAGGCCATAGTCGGTCTGCGTCCGGTGACAGGAGGCCGCATAAGTGTGGCCGGCGCAGACGTCACCAATAGACCGCCTCGGGAGGTTATGGATAGGGGCGTGGGCTACATTCCCGAAGACAGGATTGGCTCAGGGCTTGTGGTCAACTTGAGCGTCGCAGAGAATCTGATCTTGAAGTGCTATCGAGAACCTCCCATCTGTAGCGGATTCTTCCTGGACGGAGATGCCATATCGGCACATGCTGAGGAGCTGGTGCAGGCCTATGACGTGATGACGCCAGGGATCGACACTCGAACGCGGCTCCTATCAGGCGGGAACCTGCAGAAGCTCATCTTGGCGCGAGAGATATCATCCCGGCCATCCTTGATGGTGGCGGTGCACCCCACGCGGGGGCTGGATGTGGGCGCTACAGAGGCGGTTCGGCGGCTGCTGCTGGAGCAGCGTGACTCGGGCGCCGGGATTGTGCTCATCTCAGAGGATCTGGACGAACTACTGAGCATGAGCGACCGCATCGCAGTGCTCTACGAGGGCCGGATCATGGGTGTCGTGGAGTCTGAAGAGGCCCGCGTCGAAGCGCTGGGTTTGATGATGGCCGGCACAACAGCGGAGGAAGTGGGTGCAGGGTAGTAGCAAGGGGCGGTCTCTCGCGGGCCTGCGCGGATTCTCCATTAGACTGGAGCCTAGGCTCGAGGTGCGCCGCTGGCTGCGTTACGCGGTGCCGGTGTCCAGCCTGGTGATCGCCTTGATCCTGGGTATGGTGCCCATGCTTATGCAGGGTATCAACCCCATCACCGGCTATCGAGACATGGTGGTGTTAGCCTTCGGCAGTGCTTATGGTATCGCCGAGACGATAATGAAGGCCATACCGTTGATGCTGGCCGGTCTGGGCGTCGCCCTAGCCTTCCGCATGCTGGTCTGGAACATAGGCGCCGAAGGGCAATTGTATATGGGAACCTTCGCCTCCTGCCTGGTGGCCTACACGCTGCCGGATGCACCCGCTTGGGCACTCCTGCCAGCCATGGTGGCTGCCGGCTTTGTGGGGGGCGCGCTGTGGGGGGCAATTCCCGGCGCTCTCAAGGCTTTCTTGGGTGTCAACGAGATCATCACCTGCCTGATGCTGAACTACATCGCCATACAATGGATCAACTATCTGGTCATCGGGCCATGGCAGGATCCGACCAGCCTGGGGTTCCCCAGTACTCCACGCCTCAGCCCGAGCGCCATTCTGCCGACCATCACCGAAGCCTGGTACTTGCCTACAGTCGCATTCCTGGTCATCGGCGGGGTAGTGGTGCTGTACTGGATCGTTCGTCGTGCTCACAGCAACAGAGAGAAGCTCAAGGCGGGTATCGGCTTCTTGTGCTTGGCCGTCCTCTCGTTCGGAAGCATCTGGTTCTTGAACGGCCGTCGAGTGCATCTTGGGCTTGTGCTCAGCCTGGCAGCTGCGGCTGTGTTGTGGCTGCTCCTGTCGCGCACCCGTTGGGGTTACGAGATTCGGGTGATCGGAGAGAACGCTCGGGCTGCAAGGTACGCGGGCATGAGTCTGAAACGAAACATCATCTTGGTGATGATGGTCAGTGGCGGTCTTGCTGGTCTGGCCGGGATGAGCGAGATAGCGGGCAACCTGCACCTCATCAAAAGGATGTTCTCGCCGGGATATGGGTATACGGCGATCATAGTAGCCTGGCTGGCCAGGCTCAACCCTTGGGGGGTCATCCTGGTTTCGCTGCTCTTGGGCGGGCTCTATCGTGGGAGCGATGCTATTCCAGGAGCGCCCAAGGCTTTGGGCATGATGCTGCAGGCGGTGATCTTCTTTGTGCTGATCGGAGGCGAGGTCTTGGTGCGCTACCGAGTGCGGTGGGAGCGCGGGGCCTGACGTCCCAGAGGGCGCCTTGGTGACTGAGTTCGCTGCCTTTGTGGTCATAATCTTGAGCGCCGGCATCGCAGCGGGCACCCCCATCTTGTACGGCGCCTTGGGGGAGATATTCGCCGAGCGATCAGGGATACTCAATCTCGGTGTGGAGGGCATGATGCTGGTTGGCGCTCTGACTGGCATTGTGGCCGGCCTGGCCACGGGCAGCGCAGTAATGGGCGCCCTTGGTGCCATGGCCGCTGGCGGCCTCCTGAGCCTCATCCATGCTTTCATCTCCATAACGCTTCGCGGAGACCAGGTCGTGAGTGGCCTGGCGCTAACGATTTTCGGTGCTGGGCTGAGCGCGTTCCTGGGGTTTCCATATGTGAATGTGCCGGCTCCCAAGTTCTCCGCGCTGCCCATCCCAGTGCTACAGAGTGTTCCCTTCGTAGGGCCCGTTTTCTTCCAGCATGATGCGACCGTCTATCTGGCTTTCGTCTTGTTGCCCATCTCCTGGTTCTGGATCAACAAGACACGCCCAGGTCTTCACCTGCGCGCTGTGGGGGAGAACCCGGCGGCTGCAGATGCACTTGGGGTCAACGTCACGGTCATTCGCTACGTCTATACCGTGGTGGGAGGGGTCCTCGGCGGACTGGGAGGGGCGGCTCTCAGCCTGGCGTACACGCCCGGATGGATCGAGAACATGACGGCGGGCTGGGGATGGATCGCTGTGGGGTTGGTCATCTTTGCAGCGTGGAACCCATGGAGGGCAGCTTTCGGTGCGTACCTGTTCGGAGCCATAAGCCGCGTGGTGTTCGACGTCCAGATGTTACCCACCGCTGGGCTGCCACAATTGGTGAAGGTGCTTCTTACGCCCGAATTCCTGCGTATGATGCCCTACGCTGCGGTCATCCTGATCCTCATCTTCGCCTCCAGGGAGGCGGTACGCAGGCGCGTGGGTGCTCCGGCGGCTCTGGGGCGGCCGTACACGCGCGAGGAGGCTGAGGCCTAGCACGGCCCTGCGTTTGACAGCGGGCGCGTATTGGTGTATAATTATCTTTTAGGTGGTTGACGCTTCTCCCCAAGCGCCGGGCTATCGAGGGACCAGCTCCTTGCTTGTGCTGTTTCGTGTACCTGGAAGGACGCTGTCTATGGGACTGGGCTAGCCAGGGCGGCATAGATATTCGCGCTCCTGGGGCATACTGTAGGTAGTGACGCTGGCTATTTCGAGAACTCGGTTGCTCCGGCGGACCGTGGCTGGGGGTAGGGTGGCCGAGCTTTTTTGTTTCTTGGGGGGCACACGGGGAAGCGGAGATCATCTGGCAGCAGGTTGGGTCCGCTGGATCGGTGGACGGGAAACGTAGGAGGATACGTTGGACATAAAGGACTTCAGAGCCCTGCGTGTGAGTCTTGCCTCACCAGAGCAGATACTCTCCTGGTCACACGGAGAGGTCACCAAACCGGAGACAATCAACTACCGACGTCTGAGGCCAGAACGGGATGGTCTCTTCTGTGAGGCCATCTTCGGTCCCACCAAGGACTGGCAATGCTATTGTGGCAAGTACAAGAAGATCCGTCACAAGGGGATTGTGTGTGAGAAGTGCGGTGTGGAGGTGACGCGCTCGCGAGTCAGGCGGGAGCGCATGGGTCATATCAGACTTGCTTCTCCGGTGGCACACGTGTGGTACACACAGCGCGTGCCGAGCTACCTTGGTCTCTTGCTCGATATCTCCAGACGCGACCTGGATCGCGTGTTGTACTTCGCCCAGTACATGATCACGGACATTGACGAGGAGGCGCGCTCCAAGGTCTATCGAAGGTTAGACGAAAAACTGGCCGGAGAGATGGCGGGGTTGCGCAACTCGCTGAAGGAACAGGTCGAGAAGATCGAAGCAGAGATCGGTGGCAAGATAGAGAAGCTGGAAGCTCGCGCAGAGCGCATCAAGCAGAAGTATGATGAAGCGCTGGCGGAGGAAACCGACCGCATCATGGAGGAGGCGAGCGCCGTCCAGACCAGGCTCAGCCGGGCGATGGGTAAGATCATCCGCAAGGACATCGAGTTCGGACCGTCGGGCACACTGCTCGTGTCCTCCGGCAGTACGGTGAAGCGCGAGCACCTTGCCGGTCTCAATCGAGCAGTGCAGGGCCAGATCGAAGAGGTCGAGGGGGCGATCCGGGAGAAGCAGCGGGGCGAACTGGTGGTCATTGAAGCCGAGATCGATCTACTGCGTCAGGAGATGGAGGGCAAGACCCGGGAGCTCAACCAAGAGGTTGATGCACAGATTGGAGAGCTGAAGGCGGGGGCTGAAGAGAAACGAAGAGAGATCAAGGCCGTCAAGGTTAAGCAGTTCCTGAATGAGACCCAGTATCGTGAATTGGAGACCGAGTGGGGCCGCTTCTTCAGTGCTGAGATGGGCGGAGACGCTCTCTACAGAGTCTGCAAGGGATTGGATCTGGATCAGATGGCCGAGCGGCTTCGTCGCGAGGCCAACGAGAGTCGTTCCAAGCAGCGGCGCAAGAAGGCAACGAAGCGCTTGCGAGTGGTGGAGGCGCTGCGCAAGTCCAGCAACCGGCCGGAGTGGATGATCCTGACTATCCTGCCGGTCATCCCACCCGACCTGCGGCCAATGGTGCAGTTGGATGGGG
>JBAVWD010000198.1:0-6880 GCA_049697655.1 Anaerolineae bacterium
CTCGACGCCATCATCGCCGAGGACCCCGATGCCAGGGTGGCTTGTGAATGCGCGACGACCACGGGCCTGATGATCGTCATGGGTGAGATCACCACATCCACCTATGTCGAGATCGCAGATATCGCCCGAGAGACAATCCGCGGGATTGGCTACACCCGCGCCAAGTACGGCTTCGACTGCGACACTTGCGGAGTGATCCTGTCCATCAAAGAGCAGAGTTCCGACATCGCCCTGGGTGTGGACAGGGCGTTGGAGGCCAAAGCCGGCGAGATGAACGACGCGGAGATCGAGGCCATCGGTGCCGGCGATCAAGGCATGATGATCGGATTCGCCTGCAAGGAGACGCCCGAGCTGATGCCCATGCCCATCATGTTGGCCCACAAGTTGTGCAAGCGGCTGGCTGAGGTGCGCAAGGACAAAACCCTCTCCTACCTCCGGCCGGACGGCAAGAGCCAGGTGACCGTGGAGTATCAGTACGGCTTGCCCAAGAGGGTGGACACCATCGTCCTGGCGGCCCAGCACTCGCCCGAAGTAGAGCAGTCCCAGATAAGGGCTGACCTGCTTGACAAGGTCATCAACCACGTGGTGCCCGCAGATATGCTCGATGCCCAGACCAAGATCTACGTGAACGCCACGGGCAGGTTCGTCACGGGCGGCCCGCTGGGCGACGCTGGCGTCACGGGGCGCAAGATCATCGTGGACACCTACGGCGGCATTGCGCGTCACGGGGGCGGCTCCTTCTCTGGCAAGGACCCCACCAAGGTGGACCGTTCTGCGTCCTACATGGCGCGCTACATCGCCAAGAACCTTGTGGCAGCAGGCGTCGCTGATCGATTGGAGTTGCAGGTGAGCTACGCCATAGGTGTTGCCCGTCCCCTGGCGCTGATGGTGGAGGCTTTTGGTACCGGGCACATTCCCGACGAACGTATCGTCGACCTGGTCAACACTCACTTCGACCTTCGCCCTGCGGCCATCATCCGCGATCTGGACCTGCGCAGACCGATCTACAAGGCCACGGCAGCCTACGGCCACTTCGGCCGTGACGACATCGACGCTCCCTGGGAAAAGACGGACAAGGCCGACCTGCTGCGCCGCGACGCTGGCCTGGCCTAGGAGCCAGTTCGGGCACCTTCGTAGAAGCGTCTCCTGACAGTCCACGAATAGTCTACCTACTTGCCTCGTGGTTCAGGGCTGGAAGCGGTTCGCCTGCGGACCCCAAGGGCCTGATCGCTCTGCCGACATGCGCGGACGCCTTGTCGCCACGCGCCTCGTGAGGCACATCTCCGCACCTCCCTCCCGTACATGTTGCGCTCTTGCGTGGACGGTTGACCAGCCTCGGTAAATCAGGTATAATATAGATGCCGGAGGTGACACATGGCCGACGTGGTTCTTGTCATAGACATGCAACGGGGTTTCCTGGAGGAGGGAAACGCCCTTTTCTGTGGGCATGCTGCTCGAGGAATCATCCCCAGCGTGCAGAAGCTGCTCGACCGCGAGATCGCGCGCGGGTCCACGATTATCTTCACAGCCGATACCCATGCGCGCGACGATCAAGAGTTCGAGATGTGGCCTCCCCACTGCGTGGAGGGCACAGAGGAGGCGGAGATCATTCCCGAGCTAGCCGCCTATCCCGGCGAGAAGGTGCCCAAGACCAGGTACAGCGCCTTCTACGGCACCGATCTGGGGCACCGTCTGGAGGAGCTGCAACCCGAGAAGATACTGGTGTGTGGTTGCTGCACTGACATCTGTGTCCTGCACACCGTCGCCGACGCTCGCAACCGGGACCATCGCGTTCAGTTGTACACCGACTGCGTGGCTGTCATTGACGAGAACATGGCCCGCTTCGCCCTGAAGCACATGGACACCATATTGGGGGTAGAACTAGTGTCTCTGGAGGACGAGAGTGGCGCATAGTGTACGTGGGGTTCAAGACATGACCAGCCTTTTCGATCCGGAGGCAGATGTCCTCTCGGGCGACACCGCCGACGTCTACTTCATCCGCGCCCAGGAGATCCTGCGCCTAGAGGGCGTGAACCCCGTGGTCACCATGGAGGTCTTCACCAGCCGCGAAGGCATCCTTTGCGGCATGAGGGAAGCACTGGCCTTGCTCAAGCGAGTGCTCCCTTCTCAGGCTGAGGTCTGGGCGCTGGAGGAAGGGGACACCATGAGCGCCAAAGAGGTGGTGCTCCGTGTCACGGCTCCTTACGGCTCCTTCGGCCTGTACGAGACTGCCTACCTGGGCATGCTGGCCCAGCAAAGCGGGTGGGCCACCGCTGCGCGCAGTTGCGTGGAAGCGGCTGGGGGCATCCCCATTGTCAGTTTCGGCGCCCGCCACGTCCACCCTCGGGTGGCTCCAAGACTGGAATACGCAGCCCTGGTGGGCGGATTCGTGGGCTGCGCCACGCCTGCCGGCTCGCGTCTGGGGGACGTATCTCCCACGGGCACCATTCCACACGCCCTGATCCTCATCTTCGGCGATACGGTCGAGGCCACCAGAGCCTTCGACCGCCACATCGCTCTTGAGGTCAAGCGGGTAGCCCTGGTCGATACCTTCAAGGACGAAGCGGAAGAGAGCCTGCGGGTGGCCACGGCTCTGGGTGACAAGTTGTGGGGTGTGAGGCTGGACACCCCGGGTGAGCGGGGGCGGGTCACGCCTGACCTGGCCATAGAGGTTCGGGCTCGCCTGGATCAGGCAGGCTTCGAGCACGTGAAGATCGTAGTCAGCGGCGGCATAGACGCGGAGCGCGTCCGCCTCTTCGTAGAGAAAGGCGCGCCCGTTGACGTCTTTGGTGTGGGCAGTGCCGTCAGTTCGGCTCCGCCCATAGACTTCACAGCGGATATCAAGGCCATCGAGGGCAGGCCAGTGGCGAAGCGGGGCCGCATCCCGGGGATCACAAACAACCCCCGCCTGCGCAAGGTAGTCCTGAGTTCAGGCTAGCACACCGAACAGAGTGGCCTCATATCCCCCTTAGTAGAGTTCAGCGACCACCTCGTTCAGGCCGAGTTGGAGCAGTTTCTGCTTGCTAGGCTTGCCAGTTGCCCTGTCCCACTGGCGGGCCTCGTAGTAGTCTGAGAGCAACCTCTCGACATCGGGCACGTAGCCGTTGGTGCCTCCCTCGTCCAGAGGCTGCCTGAAGAGGCCTGGCAGTCTCTCATCTGAAGGGTTCAAACCCCAGCGCAGGTTCAACGCCCTCTTCAGATTCAAGATGCGCTCTCCGGCCAGGAACAGGTCTTCCCTGGTCAGCTCCCAACCCGTAGCCGCAGCGAGCATGGAGACAAGCCCGTCACTGGGGACATTGACCAGTTGACAGCAGATCAAGGCGTCGCCGGAGCTGCGCCAGTCTTGATGCCTTACCATCACGGCGGCCCTTCCGTCCTCCTGGAAGCGGTCCATGGGACCTATGCCCAGGTCCTCCATCACACGTCCCACATCCAGCCAGTAGGCATCGCTCTTGTTGTGGCAGGCACCCCGTGGCGAGGTGAGATAGGAGAGCGCCACACCGGCGCTGGCTCGGGGATCGTGCATTCCCACTTCCAGACCATTGACCTGCGCGGCCAGTTCTTCCACGTGGAAGTGCCGAGCCAGACTGAGACTTCCTTCGGCCAGCTGATCGCCGAAGCCCTCCCTTCTCGCCGTTTTTTCGATGAGCCCGATCACGGGCTCGGGATCGCCCCACCGGAGGGCGAGGCCATCCGTATCTTGCTCGCCTATGAGGCCTTCCGCATACAGAAAATGCGCCAAACCAAGAGCGACTCCCGTGCTGATGGTGTCCAACCCATACGAGTTGCACAGGTGATTCATATAGCTGACTGCCGCCAGATCGTCGATGAGCAGCATTGAGCCCAGGGCGGCCACCGTCTCGTACTCCGGGCCGTCCGTCTCCTCAAGCTGATATGGTCCCTGTGGGATCGCCACCTGTCGGCCGCACTGGACCACACAGCCAAAACATCCGCTGGTGCCCACGAGAATGGTCTCCGCCATAGTACTGCCGCTGATGCTGTCAACCTCGTCGAAAGTGCCCTGTTGGAAGTATCTGTTGGGCATGTTGCCGAACATCGACAGCACGTTGGCGGTGCCCGCGGTGCCGGTCTGATGTAACACCTGGGTGCTGACGTCGTCCCTGACTTCGGCCAGCACCTGCGCCGCTATGCTGTCGAAGGCCGCCTGCTCAGCAAGAGGGACCGAGCCGGTCCCTCGGCAGACTATGGCCTTCAATCGCTTGGAGCCCATCACGGCTCCCATACCGGAGCGACCAGCCGCCCTTCCCCCATCAGCCATGACCGCCGCATACTTGACCAGATTCTCACCTGCGGGACCTATACAGGCCATTCGCAACGACGGGTCTCCCAGTTCCTCTTTGATCACCTCCTGGGTGCGATAGGTATCCAGACCCCACAAATGGCAGGCGTCCCGCAGTTCAACGTGCCCGTCCAACACCACCAGGTATGATGGCTGCGCAGCCTGTCCCTTGATGATCGCGCCGTCGTACCCGGCGAAGCGCAGGTGAGGCCCCACGAAGCCTCCCACATTGCTCTCCCCCCACAGGTCCGTTTGTGGAGAGCGAGCGCAGATCACGTACCTCCCGCACGAAGGAGCCCGCGTGCCAACCAGTGGACCCGCCATGAGGATGAGAGGGTTCGTTGGCCCCAGCGGGTCGGTGTCCGCGCCTGTCAGGTCATAGATGTAGCGGGCCGCCAGCCCGCTACCTCCGATGAATCTCCTCGCATACTCCTCGTCAAGCCCCTCTTCGTCCACGCTGCCGGCGGTCAGATCGACCCACAGGAGCTTTCCCATGTACCCGTTCACAATCTGCTCGCCTGCCCTCCTGTCTCTAGAAATCCACCCTTCGCCCTTCCCAGGCACATCGAAAAAGGCGTTCCAGCTCTTCCATCGACACAATGCGCGGGTGTACCACTGTGGTGGCCTCGTTCCCCGCGTTCTCCACCAGCTTCTCCATACGCTCCGAGATGGCGTCTCGCTCGATCCCCACCTCGTTCAGACTCACGGGTTGTCCGACACGCCTGAGGAGATCTCGCACCACATCGACCAGACCATCGGCGCCGGCTGATTCCGACTCAACTGGGAATCCGAGATACCGGGATATCTCCGAGTAGCGTCTCGGGCTCTCGCGAGCAGCGTACTCGATGGTGTAGGGCAGAAACAGCCCCACTGCCCTCCCATGGGGCGTGTGAAAGACCCCGCCGAGGGCATGCGCCAGACTATGAGCCAGGCCAGCCATAGAGTTGCCGAATCCCAGCCCGGCCAAGGTTGCGGCGTTGGCCATTCTCTCTCGCGCCTCGCTGCAAGTGCCATCATCGTACGCCAGCGGTAGATACCGCAGGATCAAGTCTGCGGCCTTCAGACACAACCCATCGCTGAAGTCATTGCCCCAGGCAGAGGCGTACCCCTCTATGGCGTGGGTCAGAGCATCCAAACCGGTGTCCGCGGTGAGGCGTGGTGGCATCCCACTCGACAGCATCGGATCCACAATCGCCACATCAGCCATGTTCTCCCGCGAGCCGAGACCCAGCTTGCGTTCGTCTGCGGTATCGGTGAGGACGATCATCCAGGTGACCTCGGCTCCCGTTCCCGCCGTGGTGGGGATGGTGATTAGCCGCGCCTTCTGACGCAGGCCCAGGGTCTCCACGGGATTGATGGCCTCCGGCTTGAGATCGGGGCGCTCGTACAGCACCCACATCGCCTTGGCCGCGTCCAGACATGAGCCGCCCCCTAACCCAACCACCCAGTCGGGCCTGAAGCCCGCCATGGCCGCGGCGCCCCTCTTCACCGTGTGAAGAGATGGGTCGGGCTCAACCTCCAGGAAGACCTCGCTCTCCATGCCAGCCTTGGAGAGCTGACCCTGGACCATCTCCACGAACCCCAATTCTGCCAGGTTCTCGTCACTCACAATGAAGGCCCTGCGCCCCTCTATCTCGCGTAGATGGGCCAGGGCCCCTTCCCCAAACACTATCTTGGGACTATCGAAATACCACATGCTCTGCCCCCCGCACTCAAGGAGAGAAACCGGCCCCTTGAGCCTTCTCGTTTACCCCTACTCTTTGTACCAGGCGGGGTCCACGTGGGCCACCTCATAGATGGCTTCCACGGGTGTGCTCGGAGTCACCGGTTCCAGGGCGGCCAGCAGGGTGTCGGTGTCAGGGGCCTCCCACTCACAGAACATCTTGGCCTCCTGCAAAGCCATCCAGCTGTTCAGCCACTTGGTCTCTGGTGGCAGTAGGCGAACCAGCTTCCTGGCAGCTTCGACGGCTTCCTCCTGATCGGTAATACCGGTGGTCGAATGTACTACCAAGTAGCGTGGCATCCCTCTCCCTCCTCGTCGCTATGTGCTCTCACAGAAGAGCTATTCTGGGAACTCCGCTGGCACCAGGGTCGTGCAGTTCACCAGTTCCTGCGCCGCCTTCACGGCGCGCATTATCTTGACCATGTCTCCCTGAAGCTTGAACTGGCGCGTCAACAGGCCCTGCAAAGGGTCCAGCTTTTTCTCGATCACTCGTCGCCAGTTCTCCAGCGGACCGCTCATCCGAAATGCGGGATCCTTCACACTGCCATCCGTGGTGGAGAAGGCCTCGCGACACTTACCGTGCCACAGGTCCACATAGATGTGCAGAGGCTCGGGATAGTGCTCCTCGGACTCGACGATGAAAAAGAAGTCTCCCTCCCAGGTCTTGGCGGCTTCGGCGTAGGCCTCACTCTGGTTGATCTGCTCCATGAAGGCCTTGGCCCATTCATCGCTGCCGAAGTCGATCATCACTTCTCCCTCTCGTTGTGGACCGGAATCGCGGATGGGGACGCACAGCGCCGCAGGAAAATCGAGTACGCCGGAGAGGATTCGAACCTCCAACCTACTGATTCGTAGTC
>JBAVWD010000199.1:0-1982 GCA_049697655.1 Anaerolineae bacterium
ATACCAGCTTCACCATGAGCACCCCCGAGGGATCGCTCACGTTGGCCTGGAACTGATACGGTTCTTCGCCTCTACATTCACTACCATCGGGCGCCCACATCTGCTGCGGGCCTGTCTCATTCTGGATTAGCGGCCCCTCTGTATCCTTGGGCGTCGGGCTGGGCTGGATCACCACCACGGTGAGACTCTCGGTGTCCGCTCCACCCGGGCCCTCGGCCTGGAGCTGGAAATCCTTCGTCGCTGTGGGACACCTATCCCTGGAATCGGGAGAGGTGACTCCCTCGCCGTCGAAGTAGATCGCGGTGGGGCTGCCCTCCACACGCCAGCTGAAACTCACGCATTCGCCGGCAGTGATCTGGCTGCGGGTGACCTCGAAGGAGACTATCCTCGGTGGCAGTGGGGTCGCCGTGGGTGGAGGCGGGGTCGCCGTGGGAGGCAAGCGAGTTCCCGTCGGCGAAGGGGATGTGGGCATAGGAGGCGGCGCCGTCTCGGTCGCCGCCTTGGTGGGGACAGGCTCCTACGGCGTGGGAGTAGACGGAAGTGGCGTCTCCTCGGGCCCTGGTGTGACAGTCGTTTCCGGACCCTCGCCCGTCACCCGCACTGTCACATCTGCCGGGCCGCTGGCCTGTCCCGTGGTATCGACGGCGATCACCGATAGTAGATAGAGCCCAGGTTCGCCGGCGAACCAGGCCGCCGAGACCTCGACGAACTGCTCGCCAGCCGGGTCAGGCGCGACCACCCTGTAGGGCTGCCTGTCTACCTCCAGGCGCACCTCCGCCACGCCGTCCTGGGCGTAGGCGTGGGCGATCAGGTTCACTGTCGAGCCGGGCTCGGTCTCGAACCCCTCCAGAGGCCAGTCGATCCAGGCTCGGGGTCCGACCTGCGTCGGGGCACACGAAGGGACAACCAGCAGGGCCATCGAGAGGAGCAGGGGAAGAATCCACGTGGAGTGTTCATGCCGTAATCTCATCGTCTTCCTCCTTTTCGTCAGTGAGCTCTGACCTACGGCAAAAGGCGTACTGCAATGGAGAGTGTCTGCTGGCTGGCTCTCCAGGCGGAGAGGAAGATGCAGCAGGCTAGGCTCTCCTTGGGCTGACTGGGACTATAGCACAGCCGGGAACTGGGGTCAAACGAAGCTGCCTCTGTCAGACGCGAGGCATCAACTCTCGTATCCGCAGAACCGCAGCGCCGTCAGAGCCAGTGTCCTGACCGCTGTCTCCAGCTCTTTGACCGGTACGTACTCGTCGGGGCGATGCGACACCCTGACGTCTCCAGGGCCAAAGAGCACTGTGGGGGTGTGTCCCACGTTAACCAGCAAGCCCATGTCGGCGCCGTAGGTCATGCCATCCAGCCGGGCCACGTCTCCTGTGACCTCCTCATAGGCGCCAAGCACGGTATGCACCAGAGGATGATCCACCGGCGTGCGCGCGGGGTAGAACTGGCCTCCCCACCACTCCACCACGGGAGGATGGTCCCTCAACCAGGGGTCGGCCTGCGCCGCTTCAGCCACGGTCTTCTCGAAAGCTCGTCGGGCAACAGATTGATCCTCGTCCACGGCGATCCCATATCGTCCCTCAAACACCAGGCTCTCGGCGACCGAGGAGGCCCACGTGCCGGCCCTGACGGTGCCGATGCAGAGAGCATGGGGTAGCCTGTACCGAGCGTACAGCGGATCCTGGAGTCTCTCATTGCGCTCCCTCTCCAGCTCCATCAGCGCCTGGTGAATGGGGAAGAACTTCTCGATGGCGCTGACCCCCTCCTCCCTGACGCAGCCATGGGCCGCCTGGCCGGGGATGGTCACGCGAAAGTTGAACGCCCCTGCCTGGGCAGGAGCCACGATCAACTCGGTGGGTTCAACAACGATGGCGCCGTCGGCTGTGTATCCCCGCAGCACCGCCGCCAGGGTGCCCACCCCGCCATCCTCCTCCCCGATAACGCTTTCGACCATAAGCCTGCCCTTAAGCCGTACTCCCGAATCCCGC
>JBAVWD010000200.1:0-4630 GCA_049697655.1 Anaerolineae bacterium
GCTGGGGCCACCCGCTTCATGACCATGGACCTGCACGCGGACCAAATCCAGGGCTTCTTCACCATCCCCGTGGATGATGTCACCGCCTTCCACTTGTTGAGCGAGTACTTCATCCACAAGGGTGTCGAGGACGCCGTGGTCGTGGCTCCAGATGTGGGCGCGACGAAGCTGGGCCGAGACTTCGCGGAGGCACTGCGAGTCCCATTGGCCATCATCGAGAAGCGTCGTGAGCGTCGACAAGGCAAGAAGACAGAGGTTCTCAGTCTCATCGGCGAAATCAAGAACAGGAACGCTATCATCTTCGATGATGAGATCGACACGGCCGGCACCGTGCGAGACGCGGCGAAGTTCCTCAAATCGAAGGGTGCGAGGGACGTCTACGCTTGCGTCACCCATGCTGTCCTCTCCCATCCCGGGCCGGAGCGCCTCAACGAGGCTGGGCTGAAGGAGTTGGTGGTCACCAACACGGTTCCCATCTCGCCGGAGAAAAGGGAGAAGATGAAGGACGTCAAGGTCACCGTGATCTCCGTTGCCCCCCTCCTGGGTGAGGTGATCAGGCGCATCTACCTGGGCATCTCGGTGGGGGAGATGTTCAACGAATAGGGGGGAGAGAGCCGCTCCTGGACAGGTCAGATGAACACTGTGGCACCTCACCCTTGGAAGGTATCCACTGCCGAGGCCAAGGAGATACAGTTGAGCCTGCGGGACAGAGTGTGCCTTGAGCCCGACTTCGGTGAGGTGCGCACGGTGGCCGGGGTCGACGTAGGTATGGAAGGGGACGTGGCCAGGGCTGCGGTGGTGGTTATGACCTATCCCTCCATGACTCCCGTGGAGCAGAGCCTGGCCGATGTGCCGGCACTTATGCCGTACGTACCTGGCCTCCTATCCTTCAGGGAGGCGCCGGCTATCCTGGCCGCCTGCGAGGCACTGCGTATCGAGCCCGATCTCTTCGTCTTCGATGGTCAAGGGATTGCGCATCCGAGGCGCTTTGGCATCGCCAGCCACGTGGGCGTGATCCTAAACAAGCCGTCCATCGGCTGTGCCAAGTCGCGTCTCTGGGGGACCCACCACGAACCGGCCGCAGAAGAGGGTTCTTACGTGCACCTCTACGATGGTGACGAGATCGTGGGAGCCGTGCTCCGTACCCGTGACCACGTCAGCCCTGTCTACGTTTCCGTCGGTCATCGCATCGATCTGGAGACGGCCATACAATTCGTGCTGGGTTGCTGCAAGGGATACAGGCTGCCTGAGACCACCCGGTATGCTCACAAAGTGGCTGGTGGAGAGCAGGTGGCGACGAGACAGGAACAGCGGTCCCTGTTCGATCTCTAGTGAAAGTGCATAATCGATGCCCAACGAAGAGAAGATCAGCAGGGCGGCGGGACTCCTCCTGGCGGCTAGACATGCCGTAGCCTTCACCGGAGCCGGGATCAGCACACCCTCCGGCATCCCCGACTTCCGCAGTCCAGAGTCGGGCCTGTGGGCCAAGAACGATCCCATGGTCGTGGCCTCCATCCATACCTTTCGCACCGAGCCTAGCGTTTTCTACGAGTGGATGCGCCCCACGGCTCGCCTTTTCGCCCAAGCAAGGCCGAATGCGGCCCACCTCGCGCTGGCCGAGCTCGAAGAGTTGGGCCTGCTCAACGCGGTGATCACCCAGAACATAGACAATCTGCATCAGATGGCAGGGTCCAGGCGCGTTCTGGAGTTACACGGTCATCTCCGAGAGGCTGTCTGTATCAGGTGTCACCGAACCATCTCCGCAGAAGGGCTTCTTCCCGAGTACATGCTGTCAGGACAGGTGCCCTACTGCGACGCCTGCGGAGGCGCGCTGAAGCCCGCGGCCGTCTTCATGGGGGAGCCGCTGCCGATGGATGTCTTCTCCGACGCTGAGAGGGAGATCCAGGCGTGCGACGTGATGCTGGTGGTGGGTTCCTCGCTGACGGTCGTCCCTGCCGCCACCTTGCCTCTTGTGGCCTGCAGACGGGGCGCGAAGCTGATCATCGTCAACCTGCAGGAGACTACAGTTGACAGCATCGCCGCAGCGGTGATCCACGAGGACGTAGCTGAGGCACTGCCACGCATCGTGTCCGCTTGCCGCGAGAGGATGAGCCAGTGAGCTATCGGCGGGCCAGCGCGTAGGTGATTTCGAAGGGCAGCTCCAGGGCACCTTGTGGGTTCGTGTACCGCTGCCTGGCTATGTGGAGCACCTGCTGCTTGAGTTCCACTTGCGCCTCGGCGGGAAGCAAGGAGTGTATCTGAGCCAGCCTTCCCAGGGAGAGTAGCATCTCCCACGCGCCCTCTACTTCGCCAAAGGTCAGGACGTGCGTGCACTGCTCGGTCGTCACGTCTGAGAAGCCGGCCCTTTCTACAGCTTCTCTCAGCACCTCGCTTCGCCCATAGCCGAAGATGGACGGCCCACGTTGGGGAGGCGGAGGCATCAGTGGGATGAAGGGCTCCATAAGGGCCCGCAGTGCTACTTTGCTGCCCCTGCCGAAAACCGCCAGGGCGACGGAGCCGCCCAGCTTGAGGACCCTGTGCATCTCCGATAGGGCTCTGTCAGGTTGAGGAAAGAGCATCAGTCCCAGGGCGCAAAGTACGGCATCGAAGGAATTCGGGGGCAAGTCCAGATCTTCGGCGTCCATGGCGAAGAAGTCAGCGTTGTCCACACCCTCTTCCCTGGCCCGATTCCGTGCCAGGGCGACCATGGTCTCCGATAGATCGACACCCACCACACGTCCTTGTGGGCCGACCAGTCTCGCGGCTAGGAGAGCTGCCAGCCCGCTACCAGTGGCCACGTCCAAGACTCGCTGTCCACCGCGCGGCTGTGCGAGGGACACCAGCTTCTGGGCGATGGGTGTGAAGGCTCGTGTGAGGCACCTGTCGTAGTTCTCTGCGCACAGATCCCAGGCCCGGCGCTCATTCTGCTTGAAGACTTGTGCGTCCAGCATGCTGCGATTCTCACCTGTGTTGAACCATGGGGAACCGCCGGCATTATAACGTCGCGCGCCCGGCCGGGCAAGCGGCTTTGTGGCTCAGACAAGTCGGTGCTATAATGCCTTCAGTCGATGGAGGAGGTGGACTCGATAGGTGGACCAAGACCTAAAGCAGAAGATCCTGGAGAAGATGCGAAGGGATCGCTATGGCGAGTTGTTGGGGATAGAGTTGCTGGAAATGGGGCCAGGCAGCAGCCTACTGAGCATGGTGGTAAGAGATGACATGTTCAACTTCAACGGTCTGGCACATGGAGGAGCCATCTTCTCGCTGGCCGATGCCGCCTTTGCTGTGGCCAGCAACTCTCACGGGGTCACGGCCGTGGCTTTGAACATGGAGATAAGCTATCTGCGGACCGTCCCTTCGGGCACCAGACTCCTGGCGGAAGCCACCGAGGAACACCTCGGAAGGAGAACGGCTCTCTATCACATCACGGTCAGCACTGAAGATGGTGATCTGGTGGCCTCATGTCATGGAGTGGTGTATCGGAAGAGGGAGAGTCTGCTCGAAGAGTAGGTGAACTGGCGTGACCTAGTCCCCGTTGCTTTGCACGCCGAATTGTGATATAGTGAGGCCAGTTCCTCTCGTCTTTCCCGGTACAGCCATAAGGAGGTATTCCGATGCTAGTGAGCAACCTGATGACCCGTGACCCGGTCACGGTGACTGACAAGACCTCCATTGCTGATGCACTCAGCCTGATGCGTGACAAGAAGGTCCGTCGCTTGCCGGTCCTGAATGCCAAGGGCGAGTTGGTGGGGATAGTGGCTGAGAAGGACATCCTGTACGCTTCCCCCTCGCCAGCCACGTCTCTGAGCATCCACGAGATCCACTATTTGCTTGCCAAGCTCACCGTAGCGGAGATCATGACCAAGAAGGTCATCACCGTGACAGAAGACACGCCTCTGGAGGAGGCGGCCCGTGTCATGGCTGACACGCGGATAGGTGCCTTGCCGGTGATGCAGGACGGGAAGTTGGTGGGCATCATCACCGAAACGGACATCTTCAAGGGTTTTGTGGAGTTGTTGGGTACGCGAGAGCCTGGTGTACGGTTGACCATGAAGATGCCCGAGGGCCAGGGCGTGCTGCCATTGTGCATGGAGAGCATCTCCAAGCTTGGCGGTCGTCTGCTGGCCCTCGTCACCTGGGGTGGGGACGATCCCGGTACTAGGGTTGTGACGGCAAAAGTGGCGGGTGTGGAGACCGAGCAACTGAAGGAAAGCATCGCCAAGCTGGGCATTGAGGTTGTTGACTTCAGGGTGGCCTGAGTTGCTGGATTGACGCGGCATTCTGATCATAGCCGCGCCGAGCCGGGCAGCTGTACGACAGAGATCGCCCTGCCCCGTTGGAAGGTGGGGCTGCCCCCATCGGCTTGCCAGAGGCTTCCCCTGTGAGGGGAAGCCTCTCTTGTTGGGCTTCTACCTTGCGGTCTGTGCAGCGCGTAGCCGACGTACGATGACCACGAGGATCAGGCCGCCCAGAGCCGGGACTGTGACCTGACCCAGCCAGTTCAATCGTGTTCCTATTCTCTCATGACCAGAGGAAAGTGTGCTTGCGGAGTGCAGCCATCGCACATGAAATGGGCCGCGACGCCCTTGTCGGAATCCATGGTGATGTCGATGGGGTTTTCTGATCCGGA
>JBAVWD010000201.1:0-5229 GCA_049697655.1 Anaerolineae bacterium
GCCGATTCGTTGCCTTTCGCCGGTGAATCCAGTATAATAGGTGTGTGCGGTGATACCGCGCTCTGCGAGACCGTTTGGAGAGGAGTGCCTTATGGCCGACAACCTGCGCAGATTCAGCAAAAGGGCCCGCCGTTGCCTGGCCTATGCCCAGGAGGAGGCCCAACGCCTCAATCATCCCTATATCGGAACGGAGCACCTATTGCTCGGTCTGGTGCGAGAGGAAAACGGCGTTGCGGCACGGGTTCTGAGCAGTCTCGGCGTTGAGGCCTACAAGGTGCGAAGTGCAGTCGAGGAGATCATCGGTCGTGGGGAACACGAGGTCACAGGCCGGCCTGGTCTCAGTCCACGCACCAAGAGAATCATAGAGCTGGCCGTCAGTGAGGCGCGGACCATGGGCCACACCTACATAGGTACTGAGCACCTCTTGCTGGGTCTTGTCGAGGAGGGCGAGGGCGTGGCCGTTGATGTGCTGAAGAGCCTGGGGGTCACCCTGCAAAAGGTCAAGGCGCAGACAGGCCAACTGGTCGGCAAGGGTCGGCCGTTTGAGAAAGAAGGGACGACGAAAGAAAAGCAGACTCCGCTCATCGACCAACTGGGGATAGACCTCACGGTGCAAGCGGCGGAGAATAGGCTCGATCCGGTGATCGGCCGTGAGAACGAGATTCAACGGGTTGTGCAGGTTCTATCGCGGCGTACGAAGAACAACCCTGCGCTCATCGGCGAGTCCGGTGTGGGAAAGACGGCCATCGTCGAGGGTCTGGCCCAGTTGATCGCCACAGACATGGTGCCGGAAAACCTGTTGGGCAAGAGGATGGTGATGCTGGATGTGGGCTCCCTGGTAGCGGGCACCATCTACCGGGGCCAGTTCGAGGAGCGGCTGAAGAAGGTCATTGAAGAAATAAGGGACAGCAAAGCCATCCTCTTTATCGATGAAGTGCACATGCTGGTGGGCGCCGGCTCCGCGGGCAGTTCCGTGGATGCGGCCAACATCTTGAAACCCGCTCTGGCGCGGGGCGAGCTTCAGTGTATAGGGGCCACCACCCTCGATGAGTATCGCAAGTACATCGAGGGAGATGCCTCCCTGGAGAGACGGTTCCAGCCCATATTCGTGGACGAGCCGACCGTCGAAGAGACCGTCGAGATCCTGAGGGGTATCAAGGAGCGGTATGAGGCTCACCACAGACTGCACATCACAGATGAAGCGCTGCGCACCTCGGCTTACCTTGCCTCGCGGTACGTCCCGGACAGGTACCTGCCGGACAAGGCCATAGACCTCATGGACGAGGCCGCTTCTCGGGTTCGTATGTACAGGATACCCCACACGATTGGACTGAAGGATTCTCTGCACGACCTCAGATCGGTGCGGGAGGAGAAGGAGCAGGCCCTCGAGCACAACCAGATGGACACGGCCCTCCTGCTCAGGGAGCGCGAGGCAGAGCTCGAGGCCGAGATAGACCAGATGCGCCTGGGCTGGGAATGCTCTCCAGAGGGAACCCAGCTGGAGGTCACCAAGGAGGACATAGCCGAGGTAGTCTCCATGTGGACTGGAATCCCGGTGACCAGGATTGCCAGCACGGAGCAAGAACGGCTGCTGCACATGGAGGAGGAGCTGCACCGGCGCATCGTTGGCCAGGACGAGGCCATCAATACCATCGCCAAGGCGGTGCGAAGGGCGCGGGCCGGGCTGAAGGACCCGCGGCGTCCCATAGGCTCATTCATCTTTCTCGGTCCAACTGGGGTGGGAAAGACGGAGTCGGCCCGGGCGCTGGCCGAGTTCATGTTTGGCAGCGAAGACGCCCTCGTCAAGCTGGACATGTCTGAGTTCATGGAGCGGCACTCGGTGGCGCGTCTGGTCGGTGCGCCGCCGGGATACGTGGGCTATGACGATGGGGGACAGTTGACGGAGGCGGTGAGACGGCGGCCGTACTCGGTGATACTCTTCGATGAGATAGAGAAGGCGCACCCCGAGGCCTTCAACATGCTGCTCCAGATCCTGGAGGACGGGTCACTGTCCGATGCCAAGGGGCGCCGCGTGGATTTCCGGAATACCATCATCCTAATGACGTCAAACGTGGCCGCCGACCACCTGATGAGAGAGATGTCCGTGGGGTTCAGGCTGGCTCAGGATGAGGCCAAGAATGCCGAGGAAGAGTATCAGAAGATGAAGGACAAGGTCCTGGATCAGTTGAAGAAGACCTTCCGTCCCGAGTTTCTGAACCGTATAGACGCAGTGGTGGTCTTCCGTGCCCTGACGAAACCACAAATCAGGGAGATTGTGGAGTTGATGCTCAAGCAAGTCCAGGAACGACTCGACGAGCATCAAATGATGCTGGAGGCTTCGGAGGAGGCCAAGGAACTGCTGGCGACCCAGGGGTACGACCCTCACTTCGGGGCCAGGCCCCTGCGACGGGTGATCCAGACCATGATCGAAGACCCTCTCTCGGAGGCCATCCTGGCTGGAGAGTACAAGCCGGGCGATACGGTGCTCCTGGAGATCGAGGACGACCAGATCAAGTTGCGCAGCAAGGAGTTGATGGAAGCGCCACAATAGTGGAACAGTCCGGCGATCCCAGAGAGGGCAGGGTTCATAGCATGGCCAAGGGTCGCGCCAAGGCGATCTACGTTTGTCAGCAGTGCGGGGCCCAGTCTCTGAAATGGGTGGGGCGCTGCCCGGACTGCGGCGAATGGAATAGTATGATCGAGACGGTGGAGAGCAGGGAAATCTCTCCACCGTCTTCTGTTTTTCCGCACAGCAAACCACAGCGACTGGTTGACGTGCCCGTCGAGGGCTTCCAGAGGATTCCGGTGCCCATGGCGGAGTTCAGTCGGGTGCTGGGCGGAGGCATTGTCCCTGGCTCGGTGGTGCTCATCGCGGGAGATCCGGGAATTGGCAAGTCTACCTTGCTCCTCCAGGTCACGTCACTGATGAGTGAGACGCTGGGCAAAGTGCTCTACGTGTCGGGTGAAGAGTCAGCGCCCCAGATCAGGAGCCGTGCGGAGCGGTTGGGGATATCTGCTTAGAGGGTCTTCCTGCTGACAGAGACCGATGTGGACCTGATCATTGAGCACATGCGCCAGCTTGAGCCAGAGCTGGTGGTCGTGGATTCGATACAGACGATCCATGCCCCTGAGTTGAGTTCCTCCGCGGGGAACATCAGCCAGGTCCGCGAGTCTGCCGCCCGTCTGACCGAGGTGGCCAAGGGCGTGGGGGTGCCGGTGTTCATCGTGGGACACGTCACCAAGGAGGGGGCCATCGCCGGGCCGCGAGTGCTGGAGCACATGGTGGATACCGTGCTCTATCTGGAGGGGGAGCGGTTCCACGCCTATCGCCTGCTGCGCTGCGTCAAGAACCGTTTTGGCTCCACCGATGAGGTCGGCGTCTTCGAGATGAGTGGGCAGGGGATGCTGGAGGTAGCCAACCCCTCCGAAGCTTTCCTCTCGGAGCGGTCGGAGGGAACGGGTTCGGCCATCGCGGTGACCATGGAGGGCACCAGGCCTCTACTGGTGGAGATACAGGCCCTGACCAGCACCACCATCTTCGGGCTGCCTCGGCGCACGGCTAACGGCATAGACTTCAACCGCTTGCTGCTTCTTACCGCGGTGTTGAGCAAGCGGGTAGGTCTGCGCCTGCACGACCAGGACGTCTTCGTCAACGTGGTGGGAGGGCTGAGGGTCAACGAGCCGGCGGCGGACCTGAGTGTGGCTGTCGCCATCGCCTCCAGCTACCGGGATGTGCCGGTGGCCCACGATTTGGCCATCGTGGGAGAGATCGGGCTGTCGGGTGAGTTGCGCTCCATAAGCCAGCCCGGGAAGAGACTCAACGAGGCCGCGAGGCTGGGCTTCAAACGCTGCCTGCTGCCTCATTCGGTCCGGCTGTCAAAGGACATGCCCGCAGGGATGGAAGTGGTGAGGGCACGTGCACTGCGTGAGGCGCTCGACATCGCGCTGAGCGGGTGACGATGGCCCCCCAGTCATGCCACTACCGGGTATGCTTGAGCACCCGGAGTGTCCTCAACGTGACCCACTTGCTGGGCTTACCTTTCTCCTCGATGTCCACCCAGGTCTTGCCGTTGTAGGTGTATTCCATCTTCCAGCAGCCCTGATAGTCCTGCTTGCTCGCCGCCAAATCCATGGCGGCCGATAGCCGTGGATCCGCGCCGTAGCCAAAGCTGGTGAGGACTTCCAGGTTCTGAAGCACGTCGGTGACGTAGAACAGCGGAAAGCCAAACCTGAACCAACTCTGGCTGGGTTTGGTGCTATATCCCATGGGGTAGTCGGCCATCGCTGGATTTTTGCTCAGCAGGAAGTCGAGCCCAGTTGCGATGGCCTGCTGGATGAGCGGCGTCCGTGCATCCTCGGGCAGTTTGGAGAAGGCCAGCATGACCTTGACGGCACCCCAGGCGCAGGGCATGCTATCGTTGGCCGAGCAGCAGAAGCCCGGAGCGCAGGCGGCCGACTTGAGGTAGCGCACAGGCGCGTCCGTCTGTTCGGCGGGGGAGATGCCTTCCCCCGTGACAGCGCGAGCCATCCATTCGATGGCTCCCCGCAGCCGCTCATCGCCCAGCAGTCCTAGGTCCAGAAGGGCAGCACTGAGGTTCCCCATCAAACAGAGGATGGCACCTCCCGGGGTGGCCGAGGCGGAGAAGGCTCCATTCTTGTCTATGGCGTGGTCCAGGACATACTGACACCCCTTCTGGACTCGAGGGTCGCTGTCATCCGCGCCCAGCTGGGCCAGCATGGTCACCGACCACACGGTGCTGCGGTATTTTGGGTTGTAGCCGGGCCCTGGCTCGACCCAGTAGCCCTCGGGATCCTGGGCGTTCAGGATGATAGGGACCGGGCCGGTGGACATCATCGTTTTGCGGGCCTCCACGACCTCAACATCGTGGGGCTGTCTATCCAGCAATTCCTTTAGAGCGAGGTATCGGACTCCAGGGTTGTCGGCGTCGTCCTCCACGAGCCACGGCATCGGATCTTCGTTGAGTCTCGCGAGCCACTCTTGTGTCACGCTCCACCTCCACACTCGGTCCTCTTGCGTTGCCTGAGATTCCAAGTGATTGTATGAGGATCATCAGCTGATGTCGAGCCGTTATCCCGATGCGACAGGCTGCCCGGGCGGGGGGGGTGATGCTGCGCGAGAGGCTACTCGCGGTGCTTGAGCACACGCAGTGCTCGGAGGGTGACCCACTTGCTGGGCTTGCCCTTCTCCTCGATGTCGACCAGGGTCTT
>JBAVWD010000202.1:0-5887 GCA_049697655.1 Anaerolineae bacterium
GCGCCGGCCTCTTCGATGATGGCCGGCCCGAGGAACTCCATGCCTGGCTCCAGGCTGTCTCCATCGTAGATTGTCGCCCGTTGGATGCCGGCTTCCACGAAATCCACTTCTCGCTCTTCTTTGACCGTATCCTCTAGCTTGCGGCCCGTCGTCGGGAATTTCTCTGGCTTCAGCTTATCCACCTCGGCGAGTGCCACCAGGTGATAGGCAACCAACTCGACTGGGGCATCCAGCCGATAGGTGTATTCCCGCTCGTAGTCCGTCTGGAAGCGTTCGCGGATCGCCTGGAGCTGCGCCTCTGTGATCTCCCCGTCGGGCAGGACGATCTCCACAGAGTGCTCCTGGTTCTGGTAGCGGCACCGCGCGTAGCGCAGGAAAAACACACGCCCGGGGTCAATGTCCTCGGCGGAGTACTCCTGGAGCGCCTTTGCTTCGAGTTGCCGCAGGTCCTCGTCCAGCTGCGTAGCCGCTCCAGGTGCCGACAGGTCAACAATCTGCGTCCGCAGGTAGTCGCGGCGCAGGTCGCTGAGCAGCATCCCCCACGCAGAGAACACGCTGGATTGCCTGGGGATCACCACCTTCTTGATACTCAGTTCTTTGGCCAGGGCGCAACCGTGCATGCCACCTCCGCCGCCGAAGGCGAGCAGCGCAAAGTCCCTCGGGTCATGGCCTCGGTTGACCGAGATCAACTTGATAGCGTTGACCATGTTGTTGTTGGCGATGCGGACGATGCCGCGCGCCGCTTCCTGCCGGCTGGTGTCGAGGGTCGCGGCCAGCTTGTCCAGCGCCCGATCCACCGCATCCATGTCCGCTTTTATGGTACCACCGCAGAAATAGCCAGGGTTGATGCGACCCAGCGCCAGATTGGCGTCCGTGGTCGTCGCTTCCGTGCCACCCAGGCCGTATGATACTGGGCCAGGTATCGCGCCGGCACTCTGTGGGCCCACATGCAACCTCTGGAACTCGTCCACCCAGGCAATGGATCCGCCACCGTTACCGATCTCCACCAGGTCTACCACCGGCACCATCGCCGGGTAGCCGGCCCAGGCCTCGCGGCGTTCGATCACGTAGTTGGTGTTGAGCTTGACCTGGCCAGCGGCAATCAGCCCGCATTTGGCCGTCGTCCCACCGATGTCGATGGCGATGGCATCTGGTTCCCCGATCAGACGACCCAGCGCCGCAGCGCCCCAGATCCCACTGGCCGGGCCCGACTCCACCATGGTGATAGGGATCTGACGCGCGCTGTTGACCGTATCCACGCCGCAGTTGGACTGCATGATATACGGCGTGCAGCGCATTCCGGCATCGTAGAGAGCGCTGGTCAGGCGGTCCAGGTAGCGGTGGGCGACCGGTTGTACGTACGCGGACAACACGGCGGTGTTGGTGCGCTCGAACTCGCGCCACTCCCTCGTGATCTGGTGCGAGGCCACCGCGGATGCTTCCGGCCAAAGCTCCTTCACCCTGGCCAGCGCTGCCTCTTCGTGTACCGGGTTAGCATAGGAATTGATGAAACTGATGGCGATGGCCTCAACGTCCTCGGCCAGGAAATCGTCGAGGATAGTGGGCAAGCTCGAAAGATCCAGGGGCGCAGTCTCGATCCCCTTGTAGTTGATGCGCCCCCGCACTTCGCGTCGCAGGTGGCGGGGCACAAACGGCTCTGGCTTGCGGTACTCCAGATTGAAGAAGTCGGGGCGGGTGCCACGCCCGATCTCTATGATGTCGCGGAATCCTTCACTGGTGAGCAGGCCGACCTTGGCCCCTTTTCTCTCGGTGATGGCATTGATGACGATGGTCGTCCCATGCACAAACGACGCGAACTCACTCGGCTGTATGCCAGCGGCCGAGATGACATCCATCACACCCTGCTCGTACTGGGCAGGGGTGGTGTGACTCTTACCGGTGACGACCTCACCGTCAGGGGTGACGAATACAAGATCCGTGAATGTACCTCCAATGTCCGTCGCAACTCTCAGCATACTGATATCCTCCGCTATGATATCTATGGCTGACTTGTGGGCGTCGCCCGCCCCTTGCTTGGGATGTACACCGCGAACGAAACTCAGTTCCCCCGCAACCAGGATTTCATATCCCCGAAGTCGTACTGCTCCCCGAGCCGCCAGGGGGCAAACTCCTCCGGCGAAGGCGATTCGTAACCTCCTATCTTGCTGTGGCTCCATCCCAGTCGGTTCTTCAATTCCGCCGCGAACTCGGCCGTCTTTAACGAGGCGATCATGGAGTCTATGACGGGCACGCCCAGTTCTGCCTGAAGCTGCTCGTAGAAACCGTAGGTGGCGGTGCAACCCAGGATGATCACCTCCGCACCGTCGTTCTCCACGGCCTCCCGAGCCGCCTTTCGGAACCGGCGGGCCGTTTCTGCCTCGTCCTGGTGAAACTCAAGCACACCTAGGTCAACAGACTTGAACGAGGCCAGCCGCTCCTTCATGCCATACTTGATGATGTTCTCCCTCATCTCGGGAATCCACTTTCTGCGGCCCACGATGACAGAGAACTTGTCACCCAGAGTCGCCGCGAGGTGGGTGGAAGCTTCACATGGGGCTATCACCGGCATGCGCTCTGCCACCTCACGGGCCGCCTGCAAGCCCACGTCGTAGAAGCAGCCGATGATAGCAGCGTTGAACCCCTCTCTCTCTGCCTCTTGAACAAGATGCAGGATATCCACCAGGACCATGGCCTCATAATAGCGGTACTCCAGATGCTCCGGGCCCCTGGGCAAGGCGAGCATCTTCAGCTCGGTATCCTCCCGCTTGTGGGAGACCAAGTACTGTAGACCCTCCTCCGCTACACCTTGTCCTACGGGATCGATGTACAGAATCTTCTGCTTCATGGCTGCTTGCACACGGACTGCCTGGACGTCGCAGCCGCGTTCGCGACTCCCTCCGCCCTAGCTGAACATGTGGCAGCGGACCAGGTGCCCTGGCTCGAACTCGACCATGACCGGATCATCCCCGGAGCAGGTTTCCTTGCCCTGGGAACAACGGGGGTGGAAACTGCATCCACTGGGGACATTGACCGGGCTGGGAATCTCGCCGCGCGAAGTGATCTTCTTGGGCTTCAGTTGCTCCTCCTCATCCGAGACCACGGGGATGGAAGAAAGGAGCATCTGCGTGTAGGGATGATACGGGTTGCGGAAGAACTCGGCCGCATCAGCGATCTCGCAGATCCTCCCCAAGTACATGATGGCCACCCGAGAAGCGACGTTTCTCATCAGACTCAGGTCGTGCGTGATGAACAGATATGACAGGCGGAACTCTCTCTGAAGCCGAATCAGGAGGTTGATGATCTTGGCCTGGATGGACACGTCCAGTGCCGACGTCGGCTCATCCAGGATTACAAAAGAGGGGCTGGTGGCCAGTGCCCTGGCGATAGCCACCATCTGCTTCTCGCCACCTCCCAACATCTGAGGGTATTTGTGCATGTAGTCCGCAGGGAGTTCGACCATCTGCAGGAGCTCCAGGGTCCTGGTCTGGAGATCCACATTCGATCCGTATAGACGCAGCGGAAAACCTACGATGTCTTTGATGGTCCTCCTGGGATTCAGCGAAGAACCCGGGTCCTGGAAGACGATCTGAATCTCCTTCCTCAGGTCTGACCTCCGCTTTCTGCCTCTCCCATACATACTCTGTCCCCGGAAGGCGATGTCCCCCGCGGTCGGCTGATACATCCCCACGACGGTATAGGCCACGGTGCTCTTGCCTGAGCCCGACTCGCCCACCAGGCCGAAGGTCTCCCCCTCCCGCACCTCGAAGGAGATGCCATCCACCGCCTTCACGGTGATCGGCTCTCGTGCTACGATGCCCCGATGTCCAACAACAAAATGCTTTTTCAGATCGGTGATGGTCAACAGCTCGCCGCTCATGCTCTCTGAGCTCCCTCTTTTTCCTGCGAGTAGAGAAAGCAGGCTACCTGGTGGTCTCCGCTGACCTCCACGAACTGGGGTTTCTCTGCCCTGCACTGTTCCATGGCCCGCTCGCAGCGGGGATGGAAACGGCAGCCAACCGGCGGGTTGAGGTAATCGGGAATCCGTCCCGGGATCCCATCAGCGATTCCTCCGCCGGTCAGCCTGGGGACCGCGGCCATCAGCCCCACGGTATAGGGGTGAAGCGGTCGCGAGAACAACTCCTTGGTAGGGGCCACCTCCACCATATTGCCCGCATACATAACGTAGACCCGATCGGCCAACTCGCGCACCACCCCCAGAGTGTGGGTGATGAGGACGATGGACGTGTTCAGCTTATCGGTCAGTCCTCTGAGCAACCGCAGGATCTGGTCCTGGATACTGACGTCCAACGAGGTCCCTGGCTCGTCCGCGATAATCAGTTCCCTGTCGCCGGCCACCGCCATGGCGATACAGACGCGTTGCCGCATGCCGCCGCTCAGCTGGAATGGGTAGTTCTTCAACAGGCGTTCCGGGTCGGGCAGGGCCACCTCCTTCAGGGCCTCCACCGCCCGCTGGCGGATCTCCTTGCCAGACAACCTCTTGTCCCCCGCCGCGGAGTACTTGACCGCCGCGTCCATTTGCTCGCCAATGGTGAACACCGGGTTGAGCGCCGCCGTCGGATCCTGGAAGACCATGGCCATCCCCGCGCCCCGCACCTGCCCCAGCTCCCTAGACGTCATCTGTAGGATGTCGCGCCCCTTGAATAGGATCTCACCGCCCGTGATCCGTGCCGGCGGCATAGGCAAGACGCGCAGAACAGCCTTCATCGTCGTCGTTTTGCCGCAACCTGTTTCCCCTACCAACCCAACCTTCTCTCCGCTGCTCACCGTGAAACTGACGCCATCGAGGACCTTCAGAGTGCCGCCAAAAACGTCGAAGTTGACGCGAAGGTCCCTGATGTTCAGCAGGAGGTCATTCTCCATGCTATACCTCCTCAGCGCCGAGCATATCACGCAGGCCATCGCCTAGCAGGTTGAAGCCTAGAACGACCAGCACGATGGCCAGGGCTGGAAAGACCGCGATCCACCACTGGTCCGGAAGGTACTTGGACCCGTCGGCCACCATCGTTCCCAGGTCAGGCGTGGGTGGTTGTGCGCCGAGCCCGACGAAACTGAGCGAGGCGCCGATGAGAATGACCCAACCCATATCCAGGCTGATCTTGGTGAAGATCGGCGAGACGCAATTAGCGAGGATCTCCCGGAAAAGGATGTGGAACTTGCTGGCGCCCACAAGCTCCGCCGAGACCACGAAGAACTCGCTCCGCAGCGTGGACGCCAACCCGTAGACCAGGCGGCAGTACCACGGCCACCACATGAGAGAGACGGCGAGCATAGCGTTGAACAGGTTAGGGGTCAGCACCGAACAGATGGCCAGGGCCAGGACCAACGGCGGCACGGCCAAGAAGATGTCCGTGGTGCGCATGATCACCGTATCCAGCCAGGTCCCCTGGTAGTAGCCGGCCACCAGTCCCAGGATCACACCTGGAGGCACAACCAGGCTGAGAACCACCACGCCCATCACCAATGAGAAGCGGAAGCCAAAGAAGATCCGGCTCATGATATCTCGACCCACCACGTCCGTGCCGAAGGGATAGCTCGGGCAGGGAGCGCGGCTGGCGTTGGCGAAATCGACGAAGGCGCTGGCATGCTGCGGATAGGGGGCCACCAGAGGGGCAAAGACGGCCAGGAAGGTCACCAGCAAAACCGTGCACAGCCCGATGATGGACAGGCTGTTCCGGGAGAATTTGTACCAGCTACGCCGGAGGTTCTCGCTCCTTTGGGCCGAAACCAGGGCTTTGGCGGATACCATCCTGCTATTCGCTCCTTCCACCTCCCAGTTGGATCCGGGGATCCAGCCTGGCTACGATGATATCGACGGCAATGTTGGTGAGAATGAACACCACCCCCAGAACAAGGATCACGGCGGATA
>JBAVWD010000203.1:0-3242 GCA_049697655.1 Anaerolineae bacterium
CAGGACTTCGATGAAGACGAAGGCTACGTCGCCAATCATGTAGCTGAGGAGGTGGCGCGCGTCTCTGAAGATCAGGTAGTGGATCACATAGACGAGGGCGGAGAGCGCGATAAGGGTCATGCCCAGAACCAGTTGCCAGCTGAACCGCCTTCTCATGTATCAGTGGTCCCTCCTAGATATCCCATTCTCAGATGCCATGCACGGCCCGACTAGCATCGAACATGTCAGCGCTACGCAGGCCAAAGGGGGCTGAAGCCTGCGCACGTAGAGGCTCGGGCGGCGACCTGGTCTACAGCGTCGAACGAACACGAAAGGCCGGCGGCTGCCTGCGTTTTCCTCGGGCCACACGTGTTGCTGCACGAGGGCTTCTGTATCGACCAGGTCCGTCTACTAAGTCCCAGTCAGTCTCGGTGCCAAAGGATCCCGATTCGCGCAGAATGCAATCAGCGGTAGAGGTCTTCTATTAGGCTTGCGTACTCCTGCCCTATGAAGTGCCTTCTAAGTTTGATAGTAGCGGTGAGTTCAGCGCCGACTCGCAACTCCTGCGGAATGATCGCGAACTTGACGACCTCTTCCCAAGGCCTGATGCCCTTCTCGCGGGACACCCTCTCCCTTATCTCCTTGCCGATCAGTGCCCGTATATCCTCGTTCTTCGACAAGGTAGGGTGCCCGGCTTCCGGGTCTGCTCTCGGGTAGTCAATGTGGTGTTCGTGGGCGTATCGTTCGACGGCATCCCACTCTGGGAAGATCAGAGCGCCGACGAACTTCCTATTGGCACCGACGAGCATGACCTCGTTGACGAATGAGCTGGTGCGAATCATGTCCTCTATGGGCTGCGGGATCACCCATTCCCCGTTGACGAGCTTGAAGTCGTCGCCCACTCTGCCCAGGATCTTCAGGTCACCGGTGGGTGTGATCACGCCGAAATCGCCCGTGTTGTACCATTTCAGAGGCTGACCGTCCGAGGATGGTGAAAGCACCCTGCTGGTGAGTTCCAGACTCGTGTAGCCCTTCATGACCTGAGGGCCTCTGGCGTAGATGACTCCCTGCGTTCCTGGCTCCACAGGGTTCAGGTATTTGTCCAGAACCTGGATCTCGGTACCAGGGAGGGGCTTGCCTGCGGTGTACAGGGTTCCGCCGAAAAGCCTGATGGTGAGGACAGGGGATGCCTCCGTCATTCCGTAGGCCTCCAGGACCTCCAACCCCGCCGCGTCCAGGAAATCCTCTACGTGCTCCGGCAAGTGAGCACCACCGAAGACGGCTCCCCGAAGTTCCCCACCCAGCATCTTCCGCAACCTGGAGAAGACCAAGAGGTCTGCGAGCTTGTATGCTACGAAGTTGGAGGCAGTGTCCCTGAAGGCCTTGACGCGACTACTCGCATTGGCCGCTGGATAGGGGTACCTCCCATTCCGCCTGTTAACGGCCTTCTTGTAGGCGATGGCCTTCTCAACCAGGTTCGGTAGCAGTCGGTCGAACGGCGGTCGTTGCCTCCTTATCTCCTTGTACGCCCTCTCGTAGAGCGCCGTCCAGACTCTGGGCACAGAGGCGAAGAAAGTCGGCTTCTCCAGCGCGAGATCCGTCAGCACATCCTTTGGCGTGGTATAGGACATGGAGGCACCCAAGGCGAAGACGATATAGTCTATGGCACGCTCGAAGAGGTGCCAGGGAGGCAGGAAGCTCAGCACGCGGTCATTCTCTGTGAGATCGAGGAGCGGAGGTACGACCTCGAAGATGTAGGCGAAGTTGGAGTGGGTCAGCACAGTACCTTTGGGGATACCCTGTGTGCCGGATGTGTAGACTATGGTGGAGACGTCGTCCGGTGACACCCGTTTCGATGCCTCCAGAAGCGCGTTGCCACCCCGCCTTAGCTGGGTTCTTCCTTCGGTCACTACGTCTTCGAGGGTGTAGACGTTCTCCCTACCTTTGGAAGACCCGTCCATGACGAACGTTGCTGCCACAAAGGGGAAGTCATACAGTACTGGATGGATTCTGTCGAGCACTTCCTCGTTCTCGACGATGAGGAATCGCGACTTCGAGTCATCGAGAATGCCTTTGAGCTCGGGCAAAGGTACCGCCGAGTCGCGAGGGACATCAGGAGCGCCGATTCCCTGAAGAGCCAGATTGATGAGGATCCATTCCGGGCGATTATCGCAGATCATCGCGACCTTGTCGCCCTTGCCGACTCCAAAGTTGATCAGGCCGGTCCCCATCTCCAGAACGGTTTCATGCGCCTGATGGTATGTGACTCCACTGAAGCGGCCGTCTTTCTTGATCCGCTGGAAATCCTTATCGGGGAATCTCTCCACGGATCTCTGGAAGTAGTGGAACATGGTGCGTTCCATGTGTTAGACCTCGTGATCCTCGCTCTCTTGTGACGTTCCTGCGGCGAGTGGCGCGCACCCCCCAACGACCGCTGGTTCGGTTGCACTCCAGGAGTGAGTTGGGGACCGTTGCAGCAGCGGGAGGTCCCGTCACACCCTGGTGTCGTGAGAGCATTATAGCCTGGAAGCGGTGGCGCATCAATGCGGTGCGGACTACGCCCAGTGTGTCTCAGCGGCTGACGTCGCCTCTCTTGTCTTCCTTCACGTGAGACGATAGGGGCGGGGGGTGAGGAGCAGCCTCCTCAGCCCGACGACCTGGTTCCCTGCGGTGAGGTCCACAGCAGCCAGACGTTCCTGGGATCGACGTCCTCCTGCCAACTGGTTTCCACCAACTGACGCCACTTCGCTTCGTGGGGTTGGGAGTGCTGGCTGAAAACGAGCATGTAGCGGTGGTCCATGAACCGCCATCCGCTGGCCAGAGTGCCGGACAACAACAGCTTGCGATAGTCCTGCCCGATGCGGCTGTAGTCCGCCAGGCGGGGCCGGTCTACACGCACCAGGCAAATCTCGATTCCCACGAGACAAAGGGGGGGATCTTGCGGTTGTGCCCTGTCTCTGATCTCCTGGCGGAAAAGTGCGAAGTCACTGTTTCTGATCGCCTCAGGAGGCGCTTTGTCCATCCACCAGGGATTGAGCACCACTAGATCGTAGTGACCACGCTTGCCACGCGAACTGTCCTCCAGTACCTCAAATCTGAGGTCGCCCATTTGGCACTTGAAGGGCGTCGGATACTCCTGGTGGACGAGGGATGCGCTACGGGCCGTCGTCTGTACCGTGAAGATCGGATTGTCGATCAAGAGGCCTGACAGCCTGGCATTCAGCTCGGCTTCTCTGAACAAGCCAGTTGGGTCTGCCCCGAAC
>JBAVWD010000204.1:0-1505 GCA_049697655.1 Anaerolineae bacterium
ATCCCTGCCAGATCAGCGCCAGGGTAGCTGCAGTAGGTACAGGCGTAGGCCACGATCTTCGGTTCCCGCATCAGGCCACCTCCAAGGGGTGGAGGGCCCCCTGCATCTCTGCCAACAACTGCTCATCCGTGAAATGGAGCACCGTGATGGCCTTGGAACGGCAGTGGCCGACGCATACCCCACAGCCCTTACACGCTGTCTCCTCGACCTCTACGTGACCGTCGACCAGCTTCAGCGCGCTGTAAGGACAGGCCAGGACGCATTCTCCGCAACCAGAACAGAGTTTGACCTTCACGTCAGCGATGGAAGGCTCCAGGGTGACCCGGCCCTTGTCCATCATGGCCATCGCTGCCGCTGCTGCCGCTCCCGCCTGCGCCACGGTATCAGGGATGTCCTTCGGGCTCTGACAGGCCCCCGCGATGAAAATGCCATTGGACGCCGTTTCCACCGGGCCGAGTTTCGGATGCTTCTCCAGGAAGAAGCCGTCTGCGCTCCGGCTCAGTCCGAACAGGTGAGCCACCTGCTCTGCATCCCTCCGCGGTTCCAGACCGGCGCTCAGGACGACCATGTCCACCGGGATCTGGACCAGCCTGGCCAGGTTGGCGTCCTCGGCCTTCACCAGCAGTCGGCCATCATGGGGGACGATCTCCGCGGGGCGACCCCGGATGAAGATCACACCCTCCTCCTGCACCCGCTCATAGAACTCCTCATAGCCCTTTCCGCCAGTGCGCATGTCGATGTAGAACTGATACACCTCTGCATCGGTGTTATCCTTGACCAGGTGGGCCAGCTTGAGCGAGTACATGCAGCAGATGCGCGAGCAATGCCTGTTGTAGTTCTTGTCGCGGCTACCGACGCAGTGCACGATGGCTATGCTCTTCGGTTCTTGGCCATCCTTGGTCACGATCCGGCCCCGGGTGGGGCCGCTGGCATCCACCAGGCGCTCCAGTTGCAGGCTGCTCAGCACATTGTCGTATCTGCCGTACCCGTACTGAGAGACACGGGAGCAGTCGAAGAGATCGAATCCGGTGGTGACTAGGATAGTCCCCACCTCTAGCTCTACGATCTCATCCTCCTGCTTGAAGTCTACGGCGCCTCGAGGGCATAGCTTGGCGCAGACCCCGCACTTACCCTCCTGGAAGTATCGGCAGTTGTCCCGGTCGATCACCGGCACGCGGGGGATGGCCTGGGCGAAGGGCATGTAGATTGCCGTCCTCGTGCCCAGACCTGCGTTGAACTCACTGGGGATCTTCTTGGCGGGGCACTTCTCCTGGCACAGTCCGCAGCCTGTGCACAGGTCTGCATTGACGTAGCGGGCTTTTTTGCGGACTTTCACGGTGAAGTTCCCGACGTAACCGCCGACCTCCTCCACCTCGCTATAACTCAGGATCTCGATGTTTTCGTGCTGTCCCACGGACACCATCTTTGGTGTCAGTATTCAAGCCGAACAGTCCAGGGTGGGGAACGTCTTGTAGAGCTGCGCCATGTATCCGCCGATGCTGGGC
>JBAVWD010000205.1:0-6604 GCA_049697655.1 Anaerolineae bacterium
CCACCTTGTGGTCTTCTCTCTTGAGTACACTCATGTTGAGGGTTTCCGTCTGCCCCAACTCTTGAACAAAGACCTCTCCCAGGAGCCTAACACCCCTCCTTAACGCCTCAACAGGCATCGGCGCTCCGGTATAGCCCACCGCGTGCAAACTACTAAGATCGTACTGACTCAGGTTTGGATGTTCCAGAAGCCGAATGATCATGGCAGGTACCAGGAAAATGTAGGTTGGCCCTTCTTTCTCGATGGCTTCGAGCACCAGGCTCTCGTCAAACTTCTTGTGGATCACTATCGTAGCCCCGGCCGCGAAAGCAGCAACCATGTGAGCGGCGAGGCCGCCTACGTGGAAGAAAGGCATCACGCATAGGACGATGTCATCGGGGCTCAGATTGCGATGCGGGAGGGTGGCTTCCGCTACCATGCTCCTGTGGGTGTGAATAGCTGCCTTGGGGCGCCCGGTCGTGCCACTGGTATAGAACAAGATACAAGGGTCATCCGCTTCGATCTCATCCGTCGGCTCGTCGGGAGGGAACCGGCCGATCAACTCCTCATAGTTCAGCATTCCCTCCACCTCCGCATCGAGGCAGATGAGAGTCCTAACCCCATCCAGCTCGTGACGGATGGACTCGACCACGTCGACGAACTCGCTCTCCACTATGAGAGCGCTGATTTCCGAATTGTTGATCAGGTAGGAGAGTTCCCTACCCACCGACCTGTAGTTCAGCGGCACGCAAACCCTGCCGGCCTTGGCCAGACCAAAGACCTCGAAGTACTGTGAGCAGTTGTAGGCCAGTATGCCCACCCGGTCACCCTTTCCCACCCCCAGATCGGCCAGCGCATTGACAAGGCTGTTGACCCTCTGATTCACCTCTCGGAACGTGTGCCTTCTGTCTTCGAAGATGAAAGCAGTCTTGTCCGGGTATCTCTGAGCATTGTCGTTGATCATTTCTCTCAACGTATGCATTTCGCCTCCTTGACCACGAGATAATGACTCTCGTCAACAACTCTGTCCGCGGCGCCTCATCCGCTCTTAGGCCCCATGCCGTTCGATGACTTCCCGGAAAGGTGTCTGACCAGGGCGTGCTCGCGAAGAAGTCGGCGCACAGTGCCTCGGCCCTAGATCTGGCTCGGACCCTTTCTCTGACACAGGACTCTTGCGCCTGGCACCGTGGCTCGAATACCCGAGAAGACACCGTCTCCTTGACATGAGAACCTTGTCCATGTGAGCGCATGATATGGTGCGTGAGTCCCAGCTTGACATCTATCGGGAATTGTGCTATCATTGTCCCCAAAGTGCCACTAGAAATCAAGTCACGTTCTGACAGGACCTATGCAGACGAAAAACCGCGTTTTCTATTTTGAGACAGCTAGGGCCCAGATGCAAGTTCGGGCATTGTGTGATACACTCCCTGGGGCCAAATCTGTTCGCTCCTAGCCACAAGATCGTATCGTTCACAATCGGAATAGACCCCACTGCTCAGAGGGCCAATGGAACCGATAGACGCTAACGACGGCTGTGCTAAGCTCCATCCCAGGCCACCTCACTGCACCTCATCGTCTGAGGCTTGTCAGCTTGACCTCGATCTGGCTCATCCTCGACAGCATGGAAGTCAATTCGTGGTAGAATCCTGGCTCCAACAGTCGAATCGGTGTCCCAGCTCCTTGATCCCCATTGCTCCCCGTTCGGCGCTTACTGCTGCCCGGTTCCGAGAGACGAGGGGCGAGAGCCCGGACCCCAGGGACAGAAACCGTTTCGACACATAGCAAAGGAGGTAGAAAGCGATATCGAAGGTTTGATTGGCTCCCCAGAACTCCAAAAGGAAAAGGAGGAAAACGAAGTGAGTGCCAAACGTTCGACAGGTTCTCCAGAAGTTGAGCACAATAAGGAGGAAGAAATGGACAACAAGAAATCTCTGACCCGCGCTGACTTCCTTCGCGGCGCGGCCCTGACTGGCGCTGGATTGGTCGCGGCGTCATGCGGCACGCCCGTACCCACCGCGGCGCCTACCGCAGCGCCCACCGCAGCGGCCACCAAGGCGCCCACCGTAGCGCCCACCATAGGGCCCACCAAAGACAAGATCGTGGTTGGTATGTCAAGACCTCTCTCAGGCCCACTGGCCATAATCGGAGACTCGGCCTTCAAGCCAATCTACGAGACGTGGGTGGAGCGAGTCAATGCCGATGGCGGAATTGAAGTGGCAGAATACGGCGGGAAACTGCCCATCGAGTTGCTCATCTACGACGACACGAGCGACGTGGGCACGATGACCAGGCTCACGGAGAAGCTGATCCTGGAGGACAAGGTTGACTTCCTGTGGCCCGCCTGCGGCACCTCTTTCGTGTTTGCCCAGGCTCCCATCGCCAACAAATACGAATACGTGCTGATTACAGCCGAGGGCGGCGCCACGAGCATCAGGGACATGCTTCCCAGCCTACCCTACGTCTTCATCAACCTGAGTTTCTCCGACTACAACCAACTGCCCGTGTTTGCCGATATCATGTCGGCCGCGGGCGCGAAGACAGCCTATATCGCCACCATGGCTGACCTCTTCGGCATAGAGTACTCCGGAGTGGCGGCCATCGAATTCCCGAAGAAGGGCATCAATATCATCGGTGTGAAGAGCATGCCCCCCGACATCGCAGACCTGTCGCCCATCATCACGGATGCCAAGGCCTCTGGCGCGGACATCTTCTTCCTGGCGGGCTATCCCAACCAGATTATGCCCGCGACTGGCGCCTGCATCGAGCTTGGGTACAACCCCAAGGCCTGGTTGGGCGGACCCGGGGTCAACTTTGGGTTCTACCACACAGCATTCGGCCCGATGGTGGAGGGAGTGTGCGGCTTCACCTGCTTCGCCAGGGGGATGACTCCTGAACTGGACGAGTTGGCCGACATACTCTATACAGACAAGCCCGAAGACATCAACGACTGGTGGGGGCATCCCTTCTACTGGGCCGGGCTGGACATGTGGAAGGCGGCCATCGAGGCGGCGGGAACCCTGGACCAGAAGGCGATCAGGGACATACTGGCCAACGAGCACCTCACGACCGTTCTGGGAGAGACCTGGTACGAGAACGGACTCCTGGCCCTAGACGCCCACAAGGGAGAAATCGGCCAGTGGGTCAACGGAGTGTTTGAGTGCGTTGGGCCTACAGACTGGGCCACCGCGGATCTGGTCTACCCCAAGCCGGCGTTTGGAGCGTAACAGCAAGAACACATAGTAGACAAGCGACGACAACGCTAGGCAGGCTGTCTAAAGGGCGCGAGGATGACTCTCCAGGGAGTGGTTATCCCGCGCTGATACATGTACGCCTTTAGACAGCCTGCACCTGTGATGGCCAAGACTAGGAAGGTATCACTATGCTCGTGACAATCCTGAACGTGGTGATTTTTGGTTTGCTGCTGGGTGGCCTCTATGCCCTGATTGCCATGGGGCTGAGCCTGCAGTATGGCGTCGCCCGCGTGCTGAACATCTCGCATGGGGAATTCATCATGCTCGGGTGTATGACCACCTGGACGTTGTTCACCG
Source organism: Anaerolineae bacterium (assembly GCA_049697655.1). Taxonomy (GTDB): domain Bacteria; phylum Chloroflexota; class Anaerolineae; order UBA7937; family B3-Chlor; genus JAUVXJ01. The sequence goes on from JBAVWD010000205.1 coordinate 3,528, forward strand.
TGTTTGGCGTCAACCCATTCTTGTCCCTCGTTGTCTGCGGCCCTTTGGCCTTCCTCTTGGGGTTCATCATTCACAGGACTCTGTTCAAACGTCTCATGTCCTTGTCGGCATCGCCCGGCATCTTCGAGGGCAATTCCATGCTCGCTTCTTTCGGTCTCCTGTTCATCATTCAGAACCTGGCTTCCCTCGCCTGGGGACCAGAGATCAGGGGATATTCCTATCTGCGTTTTCCGGTCAGTGTGGCGGGAGCAGTGTTTGGCGCCAACAGGCTAGTAACCCTCGGGTTTGCCCTCATCATAGGCCTGGCTTTCTACCTCTTCGTGGCCCGCACCAGGCTGGGCAAGGCCATCAGGGCCGCAGCCCAGGACCCGGCCACAGCAGGACTGATGGGGGTGAACATCAACACCGTGCTTGCCTTGTGCTTTGGCTTGGGTGCTGCTCTGGCTGCCATCGCTGGCGTGCTTATCAGCCTCTCTTACTCCGTTAACGTAGCGATGGGCATGGAGTATACCATCATCGCCATCATCGTAGTGGCCCTGGGTGGATTGGGCAGCATCCCTGGCAGTTTCATCGGGGGTTTCTTGCTGGGCCTTATTGGCAGCCTCGTAACCTTTATAGACCCGGTTCTGTCGCTGGCTGCCTACTATCTGATCTTCATCATCGTGCTCTTGGTGAGACCGACAGGCATTATGGGGAAGTAAAGAGATGAAGACTGCCAGAGTTGGCCTAAGGAATTGGTGGGTACCGGGGTTGCTTCTCCTGGTCCTTCTTCTGCTAGCGGGTCTGCCCCGTTTTGCCTCGCTCTATACCGTCGTACTGGTCACCAGCATCTTGATGTACATCATCCTGACCCAGAGCTGGGTCCTTTTCTCCGGTCCTACCGGCTATACCTCACTGGCGCCGGCGGCATTCTTCGGGGTCGGCATATACACCGCCGCTCTACTTGGGCTGAAGTTGCCCCTGCCTGTCTTTATCGTAGTCGGTGGGTTGGCAAGCTTCTGTCTGGCGCTTCTCGTGGGCGCCTTGACTCTGAGGCTGAGAGGCATCTATTTCGCCATCTTCACCTTCGGGCTGGTTCAACTCATCAAGAACCTTCTCGTGTGGTATGAGTTCAGCCTGACGGGCACTCGGGGCCGATTCGTTGTCCTCGTAGCCAACAACACCATCTACTACGCGATGTTGGCTGTTCTAGTTCTGCTGCTGCTTACCACCTACCTCATCAGGCGCTCTCGATATGGGTTGGCCCTGCAAAGTATCGGCGAAAACGAGGAAGCCGCAGCGCATACCGGCGTGAACGTGACCATGGTGAAGGTCATCACCTTTGCCATCAGTGCCTCGTTCATGGGGGCGGCGGGGTCCATCATGGCCACCAAATGGACCTACGTTGACCCCTACATGGCCTTCAATCCCCTAAGATCCTTCATGCCCGTATTGATGGCCATCTTCGGTGGCATGGGACAGTTCTACGGCCCCGTCCTGGGTGCCACTGTCTTTGCCTATCTGGAAGAGACATTTCTCACCAAGTTTCCCTATTACTACATGCTCCTTGTTGGCATCATACTTGTGATCACTATCGCGTACCTCCCCGGTGGACTTGTGGGGCTGGTCCAAAAGGGCCGGAGAGCAGTCTCGCGGAGAGGGCAAAATGCCAATACTTGAGGGCAAAGGGGTAACCAAGCACTTTGGAGGGCTGGCCGCGGTCTCACGGGTCGACTTCGAGGTAAACCAAGGTGAGATCGTAGGTCTGATTGGCCCTAACGGAGCTGGCAAGACCACGCTGTTCAACCTGATCTCGGGGGCCCTCGTTCCTAAGCCTGGGACGATAACCTTCAAAGACAAGAAGATCAATGGTCTGAAGCCGCATCGCATCTGCAGGATGGGGTTGGCCAGAACCTTTCAGGCCGTCAAAGTCTTCCCCAACATGCCGGTCTTTGAGAATGTCCTTCTGGGCTCGCTGTTCGGCACGTCAACCCGCCCGTCCTCGGCGGACGCGGCAGCGCAGGCCGCGGAAACCCTGGAGTTCGTGGGACTGTCGGAGGTCAGGGCGAGCCCGGCCAAGGACCTGACCCTGGTCAACCAGAAGCGAGTGGAAGTCGCCTCAGCGTTGGCCACCGGGCCGGAGCTTTTGCTGTTGGATGAACTGATGGCGGGCTTGAACGCCACCGAGGTGAGCCAGGCCATGGACCTGACGGCCAGGATTCATGACCGGGGCATCACCATCTTCATGATCGAGCATGTCATGAAAGCCATCATGAACGTCTGCGACCGCATTATGGTGCTCCATCACGGTGAGAAGATTGCTGAGGGAACGCCACAGGAGATCGCGGCCAGCAAGACTGTCATCGAGGTATACCTGGGAGAGTAGACCTATGCTCGAGCTAAGCAACATAGATGCCTTCTATGGTAAATCTCAGGCCCTGTGGGACGTTTCCCTGAGAGTCAATGAGGGAGAGATCTTTGCGCTGGTTGGCGCCAACGGAGCCGGCAAGTCGACACTGCTGAAGGTCATTTCGGGCCTTCTACGCCCAGCGTCGGGGAGCGTGACGTTCCTCGGCGAGAGGATAGACGGGCGGGCACCTCATGACATCGTCGAGTCGGGCATCTGTCATGTGCCCGAGGGGCGAAGGCTTTTCACCCAAATGTCGGTCTACGAGAACCTGGAGATGGGGGCGTACGTTGACGAGGCCTGGAAACAGAAAGGAGAAACGCTCCACCAGGTATACGAGGTGTTCCCTATCTTGAAGGAGAGACAGGGGCAATTGGCCAGCACATTGAGCGGTGGCGAACAGCAAATGGTGGCCATGGGTCGTGGACTGATGTCCAGGCCGAGACTATGCATGTTTGATGAGCCTTCCTACGGTCTGGCGCCGATGTTGGTCGCAGAGATATTCCGCATCATAAAGAGTCTGCGCGAGCAGGGGATGACCATCCTGCTGGTGGAGCAGAATGTGCGACAAAGCCTGGAGATAGCTGACCGCGCCTGCGTGCTGGAAAACGGGCGGATTGCCTTGGAGGGAGGCTGTCAAGAGCTTCTCCAGGAGGAGCTGGTCAGAAAAGCCTATCTGGGGTTGTAGCCC
>JBAVWD010000206.1:0-2654 GCA_049697655.1 Anaerolineae bacterium
CCCCCGCCGCTAGCGACGGCCTGTGAATCACCTGTCCGAACAGAACCACGCCGATCTCTGACTCGTAGTTCCTGATCAGCTCTCCCATCTCCCTCAACAAGGAGAAGAACTCGTCCTTGGAGAACGAATCGTCACTGCCGCTCCAGGCCCGTGAACGCAAGGCGGTGACATGCAGTTCGACTGAGTCAGCATCTTCCCCGAAGTATCTCAGGGCCAAACTGTCCAGCGCGTTCATAAGCCCACGCATCTCCCCTTCGAAGACTGCCGCGCCGGCCAAGGCGAAATTCTCGTGCTCTAGCTTTCCCGACTCGTCCAGGTAGAGGACGTACATGCGCTAGCACCTCATTCGAGTCGCACAAAAAGAACGCGGCCAGGCAGGGAATCCCCTGACGAGCCTCTAGGACCGGCTCTCCTGATCCGCAGCAGTATTATACCCGATTTCTTGACATTTGTCAAGATCCTACCCACGGCTCTCTCGGTACCCTCTCAGACCTTTCTAAGCCGAGGCCGCACTGGCCCCGCCCCGCACCCCTGTCGTGCAGTATAGCACGGTTGGGGCGGGGTGTCAACACAGAATACGCAGCTTGGAGAACACGTCCCGGGGCAGTGCGCTGCGGGTGCCCCGCCGGCAGCGGCTCCAGCGCCGCCTGGATCAGGGCCTCGCTGTGCGAGTCCAGGCTTGAGGTTGCCTCGTCCAGGATGAGCAGGCGGGGGTCTTTGAGGACCACGCGGGCGATGGCCAGCCGCTGCTTCTCGCCGCCGTTGAGCCGGTAGCCTCGCTCGCCGACCACGGTGTCGTAGCCGTCGGGCAACTCCGGGATGAAGTCGTGGATGTTGGCCGCCCGGCAGGCCGCCTCCAGCTCAGCCTGGGTGGCGTCGGGGTCGGCGTAGAGCGGGTTGGCGCGCACCGTGTCGTTGAACAGGTAGGTCTCCTGGGTGACCATGCCGATCTGCTCCGCCAGTGACTCCTGGCTCACCTCCCGCAGGTCGTGGCCGGGCCGCGTCTACTGGGTCTCGCCGGAGGTGACGACGCCAACCTGGGCTGCCGGGAGACGCCCTGGGCCACGCCGGGGTAGGCTCCCGGCAACTACAACCCGAGGGACACGCTGGTCATCCTCACTGGTCCTCCAGGTCGCGCAGGATCTGTTCGACAAAAGGCCGCAGCGCCGGGATGCGCTCTTTGACTACCAGCCAGACGATTTCCTTGTCCACGTCGAAGTAGGAATGGATCACCTTATCACGCATGCCGGCCATTTCTTTCCAGGGGACTTGGGGATATTGGGCGCGAACATTATCGGGCACATTCTTCGTCGCCTCGCCAATGACTTCAATGGAGCGCAACACGGCGTTCGCGGTCTTCTTATCGGCGACAAACTGCTCGTAAGACATTCCCTGGATGAACTCCTCGGCGTCCTGCATGTTCTCCAGGATATCCCTGACGTATATGAGGACGTTTGGGTTCATAAGGCGATGGCCTCCTTGAGAATGGAGTCGCGCAATTCGGCCCGCACGTCGCGTTTCGGCACCAGGTCGACTTTCACTCCCAGGACTTCGGTCAGGTAGATTTCCGCCCCCACCAGCTCCAGCAGACTGATTGGGCGCAGAAACTCCACCAACAGGTCAAGATCACTCTGCCCTCCCTCTTCACCCCGCACGTAAGAGCCGAAAGCAGCAACCACGCTCACGCCATATTTGTCCGCAAGAATGTCGTTGTGTTGCCTGATAATGCTGCGGATTTCAGCCAGCGTTTTCATGTCTCACCACCAGATCATAGGCTTGATCGGCTTCCAGTCCAGGTTCATTGTGTTGACCACCTCGCCGTCCTCGAACTCGACACTGTCGGCGGTGATGCGCTTGATCCACTTGCCGGCCAGGTTCGACACCGCCTCGGCTATGTCAATGCCATCATACAGCTTACTCAAGTCCACTTTGGGCGTGTTCTGCGCCGAGCTGTCCGCCTACGGGCACCACGGTCCCAACCTTCACCTGACCCTTCTGACCCTTCGCTCTCACGAGAGCCCGAGCTTGAGGCACCTTGCTGGCTGCAATCGGTCCGCAGGAGTAAGACAGTTCGCGCCACAAGGGCGGCTCAAGACAAGAGGAGACCATGTAGTGGCGCCACCCCGCATCCCCGTGCTGCACTATACCACAAGTGGAACCCTGTGTCAACAGAGAATGCGCAAGGGACTGCAAACGTCTCAGCAGCCATGGCGGCGAACCTCTACGCCCAGGGCCAGTGCTGGGACGGCCGCCGCCACAAGGCTGCTCAGAAGTTGGCGTAGAACCCCGGGGGGCGAAGTTCTGCGAAATCTGCTGTCTCGACGAGGTGCCGGCGCACGTCCACGCAGAGGTGACACTTCCCGGCGTAGCCGTCTGGCAGAGGGTGGTAGCCGTGGGATGTGCGGGCCAGTTCGAGGAGCCCGTACGGGCCTCGCTCCACCAGAATCTCGATCAGCGCTGGGTAACGGCGCTCGCTGAAATCGCGGCGCAGCCGGGGCAGCTCATGCCAGTCCCCCACCGAGAGGCCCCCGCAGAAGCCCGAAATGTAGTTGCCGTACAGGTCCAGGTGGGAGTGGTGCGCATAGAGGATGTCCAGGGCACAGTCTGCCTGGGCGAAGGCCTCCGCCGCATACCGTGGTGCGATGTGCCCCAGT
>JBAVWD010000207.1:0-3602 GCA_049697655.1 Anaerolineae bacterium
GGCCTTACGCCCGAGCACTACTCGCGGCAGTTGGAATACGTGCTGCGTTACCTGGAGCTCTATCAGTGTGGCCGGATTGTGGGCATCGGTCATTCCTTTGGTGGCGCGGCGCTCTGGGAGTTCGCCAGGCGCAACTCAGCAGGTGGCTCGGAGCCAACTGGTCGGGCAGAAGAGAGGCCGAAACTGTCTGTGGTGTCCATCTCTCCTGTGAGGACCATGACCCAGAGCACTGGACTGAGGCTGGGCTGCCACGTTGCTGGACAGGGTCTTGACCTGTTGGTGCGTCCGCTTCTCCGCCTGTGGCGTTTCTCGAGCGGGAGGCTCTGGGATCTGGTAGGCATGGCCTCGGTTCTCAAAGGACTCGCACGCCAGGGGCCGTTTCGGGCGAATCTGGCCGGGATCAAGGGCCTGGTGTTGGTGGGGGAACGCGATTGGTTCGCTCGCAGGGGGCTGACTGTCGGCTTGCAGAATGCTGGCTGCGCGTGGCCGGTCGCTCAACTGGCGGGGCTAGGCCATAACCTGCTGTGGCATCCTGCGACTGTCAGGGCGCTTGTCAGCTACATGCCCACGCTCCTGTAGGGATCGGCTCGAGACACGAACGGCATAGAGTGGCGGACGCCGTGATGCCGGCGCAGGCGCGGCGGACATGGTGAGCAACCACGGCGCTGCGCCCCACTTCTCAGCAGCCGGCTCTGGCTGAGAGCCGACTTAGTTCCCAGTCTGCGCTTGACACAGTATTGCCTGCTTCCATACAATACGCCAGCGTAGGAGTGTCTATCCACGATGTCCAGTGGCAGGCTGGCGGAGGGTCTGAGGAGCCAGCATCGGTTTGATATAAGCAGGAAGGGGACTGTTGTCGCCAAGGCCTGATCTCCTGTCGAAACCTCGTTCCCAAGTTGGATGCTCCCATGATCATCGATTCTCACACCCACGTTGACCGTTTCGGGTGGTACGACCCTCCGGAAACCATCATCAGCTTGATGGATGAAGCCGGCATAGACATGAGCATCGTCATGACCTACGGGGAAGCGCCCGATGTGGAGGGATCGATCGAGTACATCGCGGAGGCTGTGGACAAGTACCCCGATCATCTGATAGGCTACGCCAGGATGCACCCAGGTCGGGGGCTCGCAGCGCATCGCCTCTTTGAGAAAGCGATGGAGGAGTATGGGTTCAAGGGGCTCAAGCTGCACCCGGTGGGCAATCTCTGTCACCCGGCGGAACCAGAAACTCTGGATATGATCCAACTAGCCACTCGATACAACGCTCCGGTCCTCTTTCACTGTGGCGACGAAGAACTGACTCTCCCCCTCCAGGTGGCTCAAGCAGCTGAAGCCTGCCCCGACGCGACCATCATACTTGGGCATATGGGCGGCTACTTCCATTGGCGGGACGCGATACGGGTGGCAGAGCGGTATCCCAACATCGTTCTCGATACGTCTGCGATTCCCTATCCCCGAGCGATCAAAGAGGCCGTAGAACGGATCGGCTCTGCGCGGGTCTTGTACGCCAGTGACGGCCCGGGCTGCGACCCGCGCATAGAGGTGCACAAGGTCAGACTGGCGGGGCTTGCCTCGGAGGACGAAGATGCCGTTTTCCATCGCAGCATCCAGGCAATCCTCGACAGAGTCAGCGTAGGCGGGGACGGGTGATGATCATTGATGCCCACGTCTTTCTGGGCTCCTGCCTGTTTGGCTACGGGCAGTCCCTCGACGAAATCCTCTCCAGAATGGACCGCTTGGGCATCGACAAAGCAGTTCTCGCTCCGGTCAAGCCGCAGGACTACCATCTCGGTCCCATGAATGATCTGGTGGCTGAGTGCGTGGCACGGCGCCCCACTCGCTTCATGGGTCTCTGTCGTGTGGATCCGTGGCAAGGGCGAGCAGCCGTTGCGGAAGTGAGCCGGGGCTTTGAAGAACTCGGCCATTGCGGCTTGTACCTGGATCCGTGGGAGGAGAACTTTCAGGCCAACGACGACATCGTGGTCCCCTTGCTGGAGGAAACGCGGCGCCGCGGCCGCCCGGTCGTGGTAAACGCCGGGCACGTGCGCGTATCTCATCCCACTCAGATCTGGGACCTGGCGCGTCGCTTCCCAGACATCTCATTCGTGGCCTGCAACGGGGGACAGATCAACATCTGCGGCATGCTGCTGTCTGAGACCAGGCGGATGCTTGAGGCGTGTCCCAACGTCTGTATCGAGACGGCCGGCACGTATCGGGAAGACTTCCTCGAGGAGATCATCACCGAAGTAGGAGAGGGGCGGGTGCTGTTCGCCAGCAGAAGTCCTGTCTACGACCAGGAGTTCGAAATGGCCCGCGTGCGCCTGGCCCATCTCACCGAGTCACAGAAGGCGCAGGTGTGGAGTGCCAATGCCCTCTCTGTCTTTGACATCTCGACCGGAACTGGCTAGTACACCACCATTCCTCGTTGTGCCGTCTCTCCCCCAGGCAGCGAACGTAAGGCGCTGCGTCGGTTTGGCGTGCCTCCGAGTAGTCAGGCGTGTGACTCGTTGATCCTCACCGATTGCTGACACCGCGCCTCCTCCGGGCCGGGCGTGGCTGCGCTTGCGCGAGCCGGTGGCTGGAACGCCCCACGTGGACTATAATCGGCGGCGAAGGAGCGCTAGGTTGGGTTTCAGCTTTGACCTGGAGAAGAAGTGTCGGGACACCTGGGCTCGCGTCGGTGTGCTACACACGCCTCATGGCGATGTACCTACCCCGGTGTTCGCCCCTGTAGGTACCCAGGCCACGGTGAAGACGATGTCACCTCGCGAACTGCAAGAGGTTGGCGCTACCCTGCTCGTAGCCAACACATATCATCTGTACCTGCGCCCGGGAGCGGACATCGTGGCCAGGCTTGGCGGGCTTCACAGCTTCATGGGTTGGGAGCGACCGATCCTGACCGACAGCGGCGGGTTCCAGGTCTTCAGCATGGGTGACCTGCGCGAGATAGACGACGACGGCGTGACCTTCCGATCTCACATCGACGGCTCAGACCATCGTCTGACACCGGAGAAGAGCATCGCTGTGCAAGAGCAACTGGGGGCCGACATGGTTGTAGCTCTGGACGTGTGTCCACCGTATCCGAGCGACTATGACCACAACCGTATCGCTCTGGACCGCACACATCGCTGGGCTGAGCGATGTCTTAAAGCCCACACGCGGCGAGATCAGATGATGTTGGGAGTGGTGCAAGGAGGCACGTATCCCGATCTACGGGCGGAAAGCGCCCGGCATCTCGTTGCGTTGGATTTCCCAGGTTATGCCATTGGCGGGTTGAGCGTGGGTGAGCCCAAGGCGATGATGCACGACATGCTGGAGGTGACCATCCCCCTCCTGCCCGAGGGAAAGCCTCGCCATCTGCTCGGTGTGGGGAGCCCGGAAGACCTTTTCGAAGGCGTGGCCAGAGGGATCGACATCTTCGATTGCGCTTTGCCCACCCGGGTGGCTCGCAACGGTACGTTCTTCACCCGGGCAGGACGACTGAACATACGTAATGCCCAGTACAGGGAGGATCCCTCACCTGTGGAGGAGCGATGCTCCTGCTACACCTGCCGGACCTTCTCGAGAGGCTATCTCCGCCACCTTGTTATTGGCAGGGAG
>JBAVWD010000208.1:0-5893 GCA_049697655.1 Anaerolineae bacterium
TACGTGCCGCTGGGATCGACCGCCAACAAGCAGGGCAGGGTGGCCGGCACCAATGCGGGCGGCGGCGAGGCCACTTTTGGCGGGGTGGTTGGGACTGCCATCACCAAGGCCTTCGAGCTTGGTGTAAGTGTCACCGGCCTCACGGAAAAGGCAGCCGCGCAACTGGGGCGGGCTGCTCGGGCGGTCAGGATCGAGCATGGGAGTAGGGCCCACTACTATCCGAGCCACGGCCCTATCCGGGTGAAACTCGTCTGGGATCCCAGTGACGGCAGGCTGCTGGGCGCTCAGATCGCAGGACCGGTGGCCGAGGCGAAGCGAATAGATGTCTTGGCTACTGCACTTCATCATGGACTGACCATCGAGGATCTACAGCGCCTGGACTTGAGCTACGCACCGCCGTTCTCGCCGGTGTGGGATCCGATCCTCGTGGCTGCCAACGTGGCCGCCAAGAACTAGGGAGGCAGTGGTGATACTGACGGAGGTGCTGGGGAAGGCCCTTCGCCTGTATCCGCACAAGCGAGCGATCGTGTGCGGGCAGGACTCGTGGACCTACGGTGAGTTCGGAGAGCGTGTTAACAGGCTCTCGCAAACGTTGCTGACTCTGGGAGTAGGAAAGAGCGACAGGGTTGCTGTTGTCCATCGCAACTGCCACCGCTACCTGGAATGCTACTTTGGCGTGATGCAGATAGGAGCGGTTCTGGTACCAGTGAACTACCGGCTCAGCGCCAGGGATTGGCTCAGCACTGTCGAGGATGCTGGGGCCAAGCTGGTCATCGTCGAGGATCCATTTCGCGAGCGGCTAGAATCCGTTACGGATTCTCTGGGCGAATCATGCAGCGTGGTGTGGGCGCCTGGCGAACTCACGGGCGGGTCCGATCAAGGCTCACATTTCGCCTACGAGGCTCTGTTGAGAGAGGCCACGCCGGACCCTCCGACAGCGGTGAGCATCGAGGCGGAGGACATGGCGCAGATCTATTACACGAGTGGCACTACGGGCCAGGGCAAGGGCGTGGTGCTCAGCCATCGCAACGTCTACATGCACGCCCTGGGTACCGTCGCCGAGTTCAAGCTGGACGACAGCGACGTCTGGCTTCACGCGGCGCCCTTGTTTCATCTGGCCGACGGCTGGGATACATGGGCGATCACGTGGGTCGGTGGAGTACACGTGCTGGTGCCTGAGTTCAGGGAGCGCGTCGTCCTGGATGCCGTCCAGAGGGAAGGTGTTACCACCACCAACCTGATACCGACCATGCTGAACGCCCTGGTCAACTACCCTGGGGTGCACGAGTATGACTTCTCCAGTCTGCGCCTCCTGCTCAGCGGGGGCTCTCCCGTCGCCGAGAGATTAGCGGAAAGGACGATGCAGACGTTTGGCTGCGAATACGCCCAGACGTACGGTATGACCGAGACGAGTCCCTACCTGACGGTGTCCACCTTGAAGGACCACCTCAGAAACCTGACCCCTAAGGAGCAAATGCGCTTCCGGGTCAGCACGGGGAGAGAGTTCATCACCGTCGAATTGAGGGTCGTGGACAGCCAGGGCCAGGATGTGAGCCGGGACGGGGAGGAGGTTGGCGAGATCATCGTCCGTGGCGACAGCGTAATGAGCGGATACTGGAATCTGCCTGAGGCCACAGATGAGGCCTTCAGAGATGGCTGGCTATACACGAGCGACATGGCCGTGATGGACGCAGAAGGATACGTCACCATCGTCGATCGCAAGCGAGACATGATCATCACAGGAGGAGAGAACGTTTACTCGGTGGAAGTGGAGAACGAGCTCTACTCACATCCAGCAGTGCTGGAGGCCGCGGTGATCGGAGTACCTGATGAGAAATGGGGCGAGGCAGTGAAGGCCGTCCTCGTGCTCAAGGAGGGCCAGCAGGCCACTGAGGAGGAGATCATACAGTACTGCAGGGAGAGAATGGCCCACTTCAAGGTCCCGAAATCGATAGACTTCGTCTCTTCTTTGCCCCGAACGGGCTCAGCCAAGATCGCCAAGGTTGCACTCAGGGATGAGTACTGGGCGGGGATGACCAAGAGAGTACATTGACGGCTGCCCCCGTCTTCAGACTGGTAACGCTTCTCGTGCAAGAGGACGGCGATTGGGTGGGCCGCATGGCGCCAACGCCGCAATTCTCCACGTCACGCTTCCTCGACTGACAACTCCTCCTCGACTGCGTCCACCAGAGAACCGAGTCGTGCCTGCACTGCGGCGGACAACTCGGTGCCCCAGCCCATAGCTTCGGGCTGCACGCCATAGATGACGATGGGGGCCAGGTCTCGACCGAGGTATTCGGCCAACTCCAGCACCCGCAGGACCCTCTCTTGGTGGAGGGAGAGGGGGAAGTCAACGTCCTCGGGGGTGACATCCTCGGGTCTGAAGCGCAAGATCGTCCCCGGCTCCAACCCTGCATCCACAGCATCGATAATCACAACCCTGTCATAGCCCTCCGTGAGCCCCAAGATCTCTAGCCCTGCCGTGCTGCCGTCCACCACATCGACGTGAGCGGGTAGCGTTCGCTTCCATAACTCACGCACGGCGTGGACGCCGATGCCCTCGTCCCCCATGAGCAGATTGCCTACACCAAGGATGAGAACCCGTTGCTCTGGCAGTTTCTTCATTCAGCCTTTCAAGGAGAACTCCCAGAGGGTACTTCTTGCGCGCCCCCTCTGGGAGTGATGGTCGAAGAAGCTCGGCAAACAAGACTGATATGGAATGGGCGGCCCGGTCTGCCAACGGCCCACGGCACAGCCGTGGACCTGTCTTGCTCCTAGGCCTGCACCTCGCCGGACAAAAGGCGCCTCGCGGCCTTGGCGCAGTTCTTGAGCAGCATGGCGATGGTCAGTGGTCCCACGCCGCCCGGGACGGGGGTGATGAACGAAGCCACATCTTTCACCTCGTCGAACGCTACATCCCCGCTCCAGCGCCAACCCTGCTCGGCGGTGGGATCATCTACGCGAGAGGTGCCCACGTCTATCACCACGGCGCCTGGTTTGACCATGTCCGCCTTGATCAACTGCGGCACGCCTACAGCAGCCACCAGGATATCGGCCCGCCTGGTCTCTGCTGCCAGATCACGGGTGCGGGTGTGGCAAATGGTGGGAGTCGCATGTTCGCGGATGCAAAGCATGTACAAAGGCTTGCCCACGATATTACTGCGCCCCACGATGGTCACGTTCTGACCCTTGATGGGGATGTCCTCCCGCTTCAGCATCTCGATGATGCCCGAGGGTGTGGCGGGGACCAGACAGTCTTCCCCCTGGGACAGCAAACCGACGTTGAAGGGATGGAGCCCGTCAACATCCTTGGCAGGAGAGATTCGATGCTGTAAGGCTTTCTCATCCACCTGGTCTGGGACCGGGAGCTGCACCAGAAAGCCGTGCACGGTCTGGTCGGCGTTCAACCTATCGACCAGGTCCAGGACTTCTTCCGTGGTTACTGTCGCTGGCAGATGATGGGTCTGAGAGCGGACGCCGACTTTCTCCGAAGCGCGACCCTTGTTGCGCACGTAGATGGCGCTGGCCGGGTCATCGCCGATGAGGATCACCTCGAGGCCGGGAGGCATCCCATACTTGGAGGTCAGTTCCGCGACTTCCTCCTTGACTTCCTCTCTGATCTGCGCCGCCATCGCCTGTCCGTCTATGATCTTGGCTGCCATAAGTTGTGTCCTCCTTGTTGTGCTCGCTCGTTGCCTGAGATCTCCTAAGCCAGCAGCCCCTTTTCTTCCAGAAGCTTGCTGGGACTCACCATGTTCTTGTCCAGGGCCAATCCCTTGCTCGTCAGGCCAAATGACAATCCCAGTAGCTGTGTTATGTATAGGATGGGCATGTCGTGGTCGAGGCCGAGTTGACCCTGCCGGGCGTCCAGATTCATGTGGCAGAGGGGACACGATACCACCACTGCCTCAGCGCCCACAGCACGAGCATCCTCAAGGATCTTGCCCGTCAGCTCCAGGGCCAGGTCGGTCTCGGTCATCGAAAGGGTAGCCCCACAGCATTCAGTCTTGTAGGACCAGTCGAGAGTCTCAGCTCCCAGCGCGTCCACGATGTCGTCCATTCTCATAGGGTACTCAACCTGCTGTGCCCCGGTGACCTTTGGTGGACGTGTGTAGACACAACCATAGTAGCAGACCACCCTCAGACCCTCTAGGGGTGTGACCACTCTTTGGGCCAGGGCCCTCAGGCCCACTGATTCTGCAAGGACATCCACCAAGTAGCGTACGTCAAGCTCGTCCCGATAGACGTACCCTAGTTCCTCTTGCACCTTTTCGCGCAGATCTGGCTCCTTGGCCATGTCGTATAGGGCCCACTGAAAGCGCGAGTAGCACCCCAGGCAGGCCACCATCGCTTCTTCGAACCCTGCTCGCTCGATTAGGGCCAGATTCCTCATTGCCATGGTCGTGGACAGGAAGTGGTCGGTGGCGTGAGCCGGCGTGCTGCCACAGCACAGCCAGCCCTTGGGCTCTACAAGGTCGATATCCAGTTCGCGGAAAACGCTCTTGATGGATGCGCTCAGCTCAGAGGCCGTAGAGTGCAAGGAGCAGCCTGGGTAGTATGCCATCTGGTTTGCCTTCACCTTGGCGGGCCGGACGCGGCGCGGGTAGGAGGTTCGCCGGGGAAGCAAACTGAACTTTCCCTTTCTCAGCATTTCCATCCCCAGAGGGAGCTCTTTGAACGGGTCACCGCTGCGCAACCCGAGCTCGGCGGCCAGACCCAGTTCGTAGGTACGGCCCAACAGGCGCACGTCCCTGAGGAACACGTCGTACATCGTGGGGATGCTGGAGACACCTGGAGCCACGCCCCTCTCGCGACTGATCGCCTTCAACTCGTCCATGATGCGAACCACATCTAGGCCCTGCGGGCAGCGCGTACTGCACGCCTGACAAGCGCTGCACAGCCAAATAGTCGTGGAGCGAAGCACAGGGTCGTCTCTCCTCAGCTGCAGGTGGCGCATCACCTCGCTGGGGGTGAGGTCGAAATGCTCCGGCAAGGGGCAGCCGCTGCTGCACCTGATGCACTGGTAGCATGAGTAAACGTTCTCGCCACTCCGTTCCCTGATCGTCTCGGCGAGACTCTTCTCTCCGACGCGAATGCCCTCTTCTCTCATCCGCCCAACGCCCCCACGCGTGGCAAGTGACCTGGGAGATGCCTACAATCCTGCCTCGTCAAGCACGCCTGGCACCCACTTCTCCCAGCCCAGGGCCATGATGTGGACACCCTGGCAGAGCTCCTTCATGCTCTTGACCAACTCTGCCGCGATGCTGATACTCGCTGCGACCTTGTCGTCGGCCTCCTCCATCCGGCTGATAAGATGCTCGGGAACGTGGACGCCGGCCACGTTGCGGTTCATGAATCTCGCCATACCGGCGGACTTGAGCAGAATAATACCTCCCAAGACAGGCACATCAAGGTGGTCGATCCGTCTCATGAACTCGGCAAACTGGTAGAGATCATAGATGGCCTGGGTCTGGAAGAATTGAGCTCCGGCCCGCATCTTGTTCTCCATCTTGATGATCTGGGGTTCCAGTGGCTCGGCTCCCGGACTCACCACGGCGCCGATGCAGAATTCCGGCTTGCCCTGGAGTTCCTTCCCGGCCAAGTCATGTCCTTCGCATAGAACCCTTGCTGTCTCTATCAGGGACACGGAATCCAGATCAAACACCGGTTTGGCGTCGGGATGGTCACCAAGCGAGACATAGTCGCCGGTCAAGCATAGGACATTCTCAATCCCTAGGACGTAAGCGCTCAACAGGTCCGATTGCAGGGCGATGCGATTGCGATCCCGGCAAGTGAGCTGGAAAATGGGCTCGGCGCCTCTCTGCTTGAGAAGGAGGCTCACCGCCAGGGAGCCAAGGCGCATCACCGAACTCTGCTGGTCGGTGACGTTGAA
>JBAVWD010000209.1:0-2285 GCA_049697655.1 Anaerolineae bacterium
GCCTCCGGGAGACATCCACCGAGGGGACCGCCGGTCTGCACCGCCTTGAACCTCTTGCCACCTTGGATCCCGCCACCGATGTCGTAGATGATATCGCGTAGCGTGATGCCCATGGGCACCTCGATCAGTCCCGTTCGGTTAACCATGCCGGTCAGAGCAAAGACCGCCGTCCCCGGGCTGTTCTCCGTCCCCAGGCTCTTGAACCAACTGGCCCCCATGCGGATGATGCGCGGGGTGTAGGCGTAGCTCTTGACGTTGTTCACATTGGTAGGTTGTCCCCACAGGCCTGAGACGGCCGGGTACGGTGGTCGTGGCCACGGCTGACCTCGCTCGCCCTGGATTGAACTCATCAGCGCGGTCTCTTCACCGCAGACGAAGGCCCCGGCCCCTTCCTTCACATAGAGCGAGAAGTCAAAGCCTGACCCCAGGATGTCCTCGCCTAACAGTCCCAGATCTCTGGCCTGCCTCAAGGCGATCTCCAACCGCCGGATGGCAAGGGGGTACTCTGCGCGGCAATAGATGTACCCATACCGGGCCCCTATGGCGTAGGCGGCGATGGTCATTCCTTCTATGACGGAGTGCGGGTCACCCTCCAACACCGACCGGTCCATGAAAGCCCCAGGGTCGCCCTCGTCCGCGTTGCAGATTACGTACTTGGGCCAACTCTGCGTCTTGCGGGCGAACCCCCACTTGACGCCGGCAGGAAACCCAGCACCGCCCCTGCCGCGCAGTCCCGACTTGGTCACCTCTTCGATCACCTCTTCCGGCTTCATCCCCGTCACTACCTTCTCCAGCGCTCCGTAGCCGTCAAGCGCCAGGTAGTCGTCGATGGACTCGGGATCGATCAGTCCACAATTGCTCAACACTATGCGCAGTTGCTTCTGATGGAAGGCGATCTTGTCACCGGTGCCCGGGTCAACGAAACTCAGCGAGTGCAGCGCGTGTGCGTTCCGCCGCGTGACCGTCGGCAGGACTTGGCCGACGATGACACTCTCTTCCAGAGGCGCGCCATCGAAGTAGGAAGCGAAGATTTCCGGCACGCTCGCCGGCGTCACTTGACCGTAGTTGAGGCGATGCTTCCCGCTGGCCTGTATCTCCACCATGGGCTCGAAGGAGCACATACCCACGCAGCCTACCTTGGCGATCTTCGGCGCCAACTCCCGCTTGGCGAGTTCTTGCTCAATGGCGGCCAGGGTATCGTTGGCGCCGGCTGCCAGGCCGCAGGTCCCCATACCGACGGCGACATACAGCTCGGCGTCGTTCCTGCCCTCCCAACGCCGTTGAGCTTCTTCTCTGGCAGTTGCCAGCGCCTGAGCCTTGATTGAACCCATTAGGCCCTCCGCTTCTAGGATGCGCTGCTCGTTTCATGTCACATACTGTGCGCCGGACAGCAGGTGATAGGCCGTGCGCACTACGGTTCAGCGTTCAAACGCTCCTTCATCTTGCGCAGCAGCTTTTCCCGCCGCATCCGTCCCATCACCTGGCTGTCGAGAACGGCAACTGGGGCCAAGGCGCACGAGCCCAGACAATAGACAACCTCAACCGTCAATTCGCCGTCCTCCGTGGTCTCTCCCGGGGCTACGCCGTACTTGTCTTGAACGCCGGTGATCAAGATGGGTGTTCCCTTGACGTGACAGGCGGTTCCGTCACACAGTCGGAGCACGTGCTTGCCTCTGCGCTCCAGATAGAACTGGGAGTAGAAGGTGGCCACGCCATAGACCTTGCCCAACGCAACATCAAGCCGTCCCGCAACCGAATGCAGGACCTCTGGCGGCAAGTAGCCGTAGATGCCCTGTGCTCTCTGCAGAATGGGGATCAGTGCACCCTCTTGCCCTTGATACCTCTCGAAGACTGGATCCATAAGGGAGAGATCAACTGCTCCGCTGCTGGATGTTGCCATTCCTGGCTCTCCTGACGTCACGATGATGCGGAAAGACTAGATCGAAGGATTTCTGGCTGAGGTGGACAACGCGGACAGTCCCTCCCTGGCCCCGGGCTCTCCTAGCCAGACATAGGACACATCAAGCGCAGCTCTCGCCCCCTCAACCCCGCCTGGCATTTCACCCGATTTCCCTGGGGGGCCAGTCGGTCATGCGGCCAACACCTCTCCGATCGGCGGCAGCTGACGAATCGTTTCCGCGAATTCATCTATCACTTGCGCGAAACGCTCGCCTTCGGAGGCCGACACCCACTCTAGTCGCAGGCGCTCAGGCTCTATACCGGCAAACTCCAGAATCCGCCTCAGGACGGGAATGCGGGTAGCGATGCGACGATTGCCACTGATG
>JBAVWD010000210.1:0-8149 GCA_049697655.1 Anaerolineae bacterium
GGTGTGGACCGCACCCTTGGGGGCAGCGCCTGTAGTTCCTGAGGTGTAGACGATAGCACAGACATCATCAGCTCTACCGGTTTCCACATTACGCTCAAAGACTCCGGGGTTCTCGTCTTCGTAGGTCCCCCCAAGTTCAAGCACTTGCCCATATCCCATCAGCATCGGGTCATCATAGTGGGCCAGCCCCTTGTAGCTCCAATAGATCACCCTTTGGAGTAGTGGAAGCTCCTCCTTGACCTGGAGGAGCTTATCAACCTGCTCTTGGTCTTCAACAACAGCAAATCTAGCCTCGGAGTCTTTGGCGATGTATTCTATCTCGGAGGGGCTCAACTGTGAATATGCTCCCACTGAAACTCCGTGATTGGCCTGCGCAGCCAGCTCAGCGTAGTACCACTCTGGGGCATTGTCCCCCACAATCAGCACTTTGTCGCCTGGCTCAAGGCCGAGGGATAGCAGACCAAGGGCGAGGCGTTTGACATTGAGGTAGTAGTCCTCCCAGGTATACGGCTGCCAGATACCATAATGCTTATGGCGCATGGCCATGTGGCGATCGCCATACTCTTCACAGTTGTATCTGAGTGTCTTGGGCCACGTGTCACCCTTGTCCCCGTGGACTTGCTCTGTTGCAGTGGTCATTGCTCCCCGCTATTCCCCTATGCGAGCCACCTCTTCCTTCGCCGGTAGTGCTTCACGTCCCGATAACTCTTTCTGGAGCCAATCGCCGACAGCCCCATATAGAACTCCTTGACGTCTTCGTTGTCCCTTAACATTTCTGCCGGACCGCTGAGGACTATTCTGCCATTCTCCATGACGTAGCCGTGGTCAGCGATGCCAAGCGCAGCTCTGGCATTCTGCTCAACAAGGAGGATTGACATACCTTGCTCGGCGTTGATTCTCTGGATGATGTCATAGATCTCTCGCACAAGCAGTGGGGCGAGGCCAAGGGAAGGCTCGTCCAGGAGCACGAGCTGGGGACGTGCCATCAGAGCCCGCCCTATCACTAACATCTGCTGTTCACCGCCAGACAGGTAGCCGCTCGTCTGGCGGCGAAGGTCTCTTATCTTGGGGAAGTATTCGAAGACCATCTCCATATCCGGCTTAACCGCGGCCCGATCTTTGCGGCGGTAAGCACCTACGAGTAGATTCTCCTCAACGCTGAGGTGCTCAAGAACCCTTCGCCCTTCCATGACCTGGCTTATGCCCATGGCGGCGATATCCTCGGGACCATGCTTGTCTATCCTCTTGCCATCGAAATCTATACTGCCGTGGGTCACCTCTCCCAGTTCTGTCTTGAGCAGCCCTGATATGGCCTTCAGCGTGGTGGTCTTGCCTGCACCATTGGCGCCCAGGAGGGCGACTATCTTGCCGTCACCTACTTCCAGGGATACCCCTCGCAGCACGAGAATGACGTTCATATACATGACTTCAATGTCATCTACGAGCAGCATCTTGCGGAGGCCCCCCTCACCCTTTCGTTCTCTGAGCTAGCGGACACCAAGCGCTCAACAGCACACCACCGACTGCTCTGTGCGCTTTCAGGTAGGTGACACACCGAGACTCCCGTGCCATACGATAGCTGGCGCACGCCTTCTTGATGTAGCCCTCACGCTATCCGGTGCTTTGTTCCGCACCGAGGTAAGCACTTATGACCTCGGGGTTAGCCCTAATTTCGTCAGGGGTGCCCTCGGCGATCTTGCGCCCAAAATCGAGCACAACGATCCTGTCTGCAATGTCCATTACTACACCCATATCGTGTTCGACGAGGACGATACAACGAACACCATCCCGCAGAACGGGTGTGTTCGGGTATGAGGACCCCTGCCCTTCAAACACATCGATTATGAATCGGGCGATGTCCTCCTTCTCCTCCAAGTTCATCCCCGCCATGGGCTCGTCAAGAAGCAGGACCTTCGGTTCCAGAGCAAGTGCCCTTCCGAGTTCCACCCTCTTTCGCAAGCCGTAGGGGAGAACAGCAACCACCCTCTTTCTGATGGGGCCCATCTCCAGGAAGTCGATAATCTCCTCCACAGTCTTGCGGTGCTCAATCTCCTCCCTCTGTGCCCAGCCAAAGTATAGCGCACTAGCGATGATGTTCTGCTTCATCAGAACATGGCGGGCAGCCATGATGTTGTCTTGCGTGCTGAGCCCAGCGTAAAGCTCGATATTCTGAAAGGTTCTGGCTATCCCGAGCTTCGCCAGTTTGTCGGGGCGCATTCGCGTGATCCTCCGCCCGTCGAACCATATCTCGCCCGCCTGAGGTTTGTAGAAGCCGTTTATGCAGTTGAGAAGGGCAGTCTTGCCGGCACCATTGGGTCCGATGATGGCCAGGATCTCGTCGTCCCTGATCTCCACGCTCACGTGGTCAAGGGCCTGGACACCGCCAAAGCTGAGCGAGAGGTTGTCGATCCGCAGTCGGACTTGCCCGTTGGTCTCCACCGATCATCGTCTCCCGAGGACTGCTGTAGTCGTTTGTGAACAATCGATCCTATCACGCGGAGCTGGCTTCCTGCGGGACATCGGCCTGTGTCTGCAGTGAGTTGCCCCGCGGTCCGCCGGACCCTCACGCACAGAATTGGGGCTCGGCGCCCTGGCTTTCCTCTTGAGCATCTTCACCATTTCCTTGAGAGCTGTCCAGGACTCCGAGACGTCTACTGCCTCCGCCCTTCGGCTTCTTCCTCGCGAACGAGTGGAACAAGCGTCGGCTCGCGGACAGCCCATATAGCACGGAATGCACTGATGAGTCCTTCTGCATCTGTAGCATGGCAAGCCTGATAGATTCTGCGGTAGTTTGCTACTCGCTGTGGGACAAGCTCGGGAAGCGATGAGAAGTAGCGACGGTACTGCTGAGAAAGATCCCAGAGGTTTGAGAGAATACGCAGGAGGTGTCCTTTCTCGCTCGCCTGGAAGATGGTGAAGAAGAACTCACGCACCAGCTGGAGGCGCCGGTCAACGTCATCGGAGCTTGCTTCGGCTGCCTCAATCTCACCCAACAGATGTCTCAGGCGGTCGATAGGGATCCGCTCGAAGTCCTCCGATGCCCAACGAACGGCCAGAGTCTCCAAAGTTTCTCTGATGTGGTAGATCTCTTCGTAGTCAGAAACGGAGAGCCTTGCGACTCTTGCGCCGCGACGTGGGTAGAATGTGACAAGGCCTTCCGCCTGCAACTGGCGCAGGGCCTCGCGGATGGGCATCGCACTGACGCCAAAGCTGGTGGCCAGGTCATCCTGACGCAGGCGTTCGCCAGGCCTGAGTTGGCCCTTGAGGATCATGTCCCGGATTCCGTCGACGACGGCCTCGTGGACATTGCGGTGTTGGATTAACGAAGAAGAAGGACCGGCAAGCGTTGCCACAACCGAAGTCCGCGCTGCTTCGCTAGTAGATTTGATTTTCGATATTATATACTATAGCCAGCTTCTGGCGTCTTGTCAAGCATCCCTTGCTGGTCCTTGACAAAACCCGGAACTTGGTGCATAATGGTGTCAATCGCCGTCGCCGAGACTGGCGCACATGGCGCGGCAGCTGAATTGTGTTTAGCCATCTTATGTATAAGGAGGTGATGCCAATGGACGAATGTAGAAGTAGCAGCACCCTGGCGCACCTCCGTGGTGAGAGCTAGGGTGCCAGGCAAGGGGCCCCTGCAAAGGGGCTCTTTGCTTTGTGCGGGTTTTATGCCACACTGGGAGATGGACCTCCCACCTGCCTACACACGTCCGTACCGGGGTGCCGGAACGACTGTTATCTAGAGGAAAGACGATGCGATACTACGGAAACGTTGTCCGGCCACCGAGCGAGGCGGGAAGCTATATCCTTCAGGTCACCTATGGGTGCTCTCATAACGGATGCATCTTCTGCTGTACGTATCTCGACAAGCCTTTCCAGGTGCGAGCCGCCGGGGAGATAATGGAAGACATCGCCATGGCTGGCCGGTACATGCCGGACACGCGCCGGGTCTTCCTGGCTGATGGCAACGCCCTCGTCCTCAGCAACCGGAGGCTCATCCCTATCCTCGATGCTCTGTCTGAGGCGTTTCCACAACTGGAGAGGGTGGGCATCTATGGCATCGCCCACGACATCCTGCGCAAGTCAGAACAGGAGTTGAAAGAGCTGTTGGAGAGGAAGCTGTCCATCATCTACCTGGGGATGGAGAGCGGCAACGACGAGGTGCTCAAACGGGCCAAGAAGGGCGTCACAGCCCAGGAGAACATCGATGGCGTCCGCAAGGCCCAGGCGTCGGGCTTGAGCGTGTCTGCCATCGCCATCCTGGGGCTGGGTGGCGTGGACATGTGGAGACAGCACGCGGTGGACACGGGGAGGGGTGTGAGCGCCATGGACCCGGCGTATTTCTCGCTCCTCACATTGATGGTGGTGCCGGGCACGGAGCTGCACCGTCTGGTTACCGCGGGTGAGTTTGAGGTTCCCGAGCCACTGGAGATGCTTCGGGAGGTGAGAGTGACCGTTGAGCACATCGAGGGCATGTCCCACTGCGTGTTCAGGACCAATCACGCGTCGAACTATCTGCCGCTAGCTGGCACGCTGCCTGGGGACAAGGAGCGGCTGCTGAGGACCATTGATCGGGCTCTGGCCGAGGGAGAGTCGATACTGAGGCCGGAGTACCTGCGGGCGTTGTGAAACCTTAGCGAGCGTTCTAGTCTGACGGCCGTCCTATCGAACTGGGATGGCCCTTCGCTCTTCTCACAGCAAGGGCCACGGCCGGGCCAGATGTGCGGGCCGTAGCTGGTCGAGCAACTGCTAGGCACCAGGGGTCTCGCTCCAAGGGGCATGGCGGACGAAACTCCCGAGGGGTGCGGTCACTGCATGCCGTGGTCTCATTTCATTGCATAGTGTGCGCTTTGGCGCATCTCAAGGGCTAAAGCCACTACTACGATACCTCTGTCCAGTTGCCCGTAAATTGAATGGGAATTGCCGCAAAAAGCGCGATTGGGGACCCGCAGCGCCACCAGCGAACGGACCTCGGCTGCCCAGTTCATGACACCGTGACGAGAACGATGGATGGCCAAGCCGACCCCCTGTGGTCTTGGTCAATCCAAAGGGCTACGGACGGCCAGGCCTCCCCGGTTGAGGACATGGGTGTAGATCATCGTCGTCTTGACGTCCTTGTGGCCGAGGAGTTCCTGCACGGTGCGAATATCGTAGTGGTTTTCCAGCAGGTGGGTGGCGAAGGAGTGGCGGAAGGTGTGGGGTGTAACCCGTTTGGCGATGCCAGCCCTCTTGGCAGCCCTCTTGACAGCTTTCTGCACAGTGTTCTCGTGGAGGTGATGGCGACGAATCACGTCGCTACGCGGGTCTTGCGATCGTTGCGTAGCAGGGAAAACGTACTGCCAAATCCACTCTTTGTTGGCATGCGGATATTTCCGTTCCAGAGCATAGGGCAAGTAGACAGCCCCGTACCCGTCGGCCAGGTCCTGCTCGTGCACCTGCTTTGCCGTGGCCAACTGGACACGCAGCGGCTTGATCAGGCTGTTGGGCAAGATGGTCACGCGGTCCTTTCCCCCCTTGGCATCTCGCACCAGAATCTGGCGCTGGCCAAAATCCAGGTCCTTGACCCGCAGCCTCATGCATTCCATCAGACGCAAGCCGCTGCCATACAGGAGCTGTACGATCAGGCGATGAACACCAGTGAGTTGGCCAATCACTTGCTGGACTTCTTCTTTGGTCAGGACCGTGGGCAAGCGCTTGGGCCTTTTAGCCCACACCAATTCGAGGGGCAGATCCAGATGCTTGCGCAGTACCTCGCGGTATAGGAACAGCAACGCACTGAGGGCCTGGTTTTGTGTCGAAGCAGCCACGTGTTCCTCTACGGCCAGGTAGGTGAGAAACTCACTGATTTCCTTCTCGGCCATCTCCCGCGGATGCTGCTTGTGGTGATAGAGGACAAAGCGTTTGGCCCAATAGACGTAGGTTTTCTCGGTGCTGTAGGCATAGTGCTTGAGCCGTATTGCATCGCGCACTTGGTCGAGCAGCTTCTTGGGTCGTTGTGTCATGCGAGTCTGCGGGAATCTGGATTTGCTCAAGGAGCAGGACTGTGTTATGATGGTGACTGGTTCTGCAAAGAGCTTCGATAGGGGATATTGTACAGAAGAATTCTGCAATGTGCAAGCTGCTGGGTGCTTCTACAGAACTTTCCTTCATAATCCCCTACTCAGCCTGCTTATGTGGAAAGGTTCTGTAGAAGTATAAGTTGGGCGGCGCCTTGTCGCTAGCCTTCAGGGGAGGGAAACGTGAACACCCGCATCAGTTTCGTTGGGCCATCTACTCTCATCGTCATCATGCTCTGTGCGTGCGGCCGGGCTGGTGGACCGTCGCCGATACCCGCGAGCCTTGCAACGCCCTCACACTCGGTGCCAGTTGCCTTCCCGCTTTCTGAGCCAGGCCCGTATTTCGCCGGGAACAGGGCGTATTCAATTGTCGACGAAGGCCGTGATGGCCGAGAGATACCGCTGACGATATGGTACCCGGCGCTGCAACAGGTGGATGCTCAAGGCCGTGTGATTCCGCGCGACGCTCCGCCGGACATGAGTGGGGCGCCGTACCCTCTGATCCTCACAGGGTCGAATTCAGGCAGCCTCCTATTCAGATCTCATCTTGCTTCGTATGGATTTGTGATGGTAATCGTACATTCTCCAGGTTTTTCCTATACTGCTCCCTGGAACAACACGGTGATAGATGGACCGCTCGACTTTCTATTCGCCTTGGATGTGTTAACCTCCAATCCTCCCGAAGGCTTGGAAGGTATTCTGGACACCGATCGGGTGGGAGTGGCCGGATACTCCTCAGATGGTTTCTTTTCCTTGGCCCTTGGCGGAGCCAGGATCAATCCTCAGTATTACTTCTCCCAGTGTGCCCAGACTCCCAACATGGATCCACCCCTCAGCCCCTTCTTGACTGAATACTTCTGCAGCCTATCTGAAAGATGGGATGAATTCTCGTCGCAGGTGGGTGCAGAAATCTCGACGGTCTCCGATGGACTGTGGCAGCCAACAACGGATGATCGAATCCTGGCAGTTATGCCCATGGCGCCTGATTCGGCCTGGTTATACGGAGCTGAGGGATTGGCCGTGATACATATTCCTTCCCTGATTATCGCGGGAACAGCCGATGATCTCGTTTCGTATGAGATGACATCCTGCTATGTCTATGAGCATCTTGTGAACTCTGATAGGGTTCTGATCTCTTTTATCGATAAGGATCACATGATGGTGGAGAATGAAGAAGTAATAGGCCGGATAGACCATTTCGCGGTTGCGTTCTTTGGATACTATCTGCAGGGCCGCGAAGACCTCGCCCGCTACTTCTCGGAGGATTTCGTTGCCCAGCAGGATGGCCTTGCCTGGGGTGTCTACGAAGGTAGATGACATGACACGCCGGAGACAAAGCTATGAGCGTCCACACCAACACTCTACCTGCATGGACGCGCCGTAACTGCGCTGTATGCCCTCTGCATCCCCATCGGGCTAGCTTCCTGCCGCCCAACAACTCGATGGAGCCGACCCGGCCAGCCGAGTGTTTGGCTTTGGCGCGATACTAGCGTTGGCTGGCCGGGCGGCTCATCTCGAGGCCGTTGTACGCCCTCGAAGGTTCGTCAGGCAGAAGAAGACTCTGATTGCCTAGAATTGAGGGCGTCGCCCGCCCGGGAGGCGCGCGTCTCGCGGCCGAACCCTCCGAGCGTTCGTCGCCCGCCAGCCGGGGATCTCGGGGCCCAACGCCTAGGATCTGGGCGTCCAACAACTCGATGGAGCCGACCTGGCCTGCGCAGTCTCCCTGCAAACGCACGCTGATTGACTCTGGCTTGCCCGTGAGCGTATCCTATGGAGGAGCCAGGTTCTGAGAGTGGCCGCCTGAGCCCCGGTAGCTGCCGATCGGCCGAAGGCTCGTCGCCCGAGGTGGCCAGGCGGCTCATATCGATGCCGTTGGGCGGTTTCACTCAGGCGCTCTTCGCCCTCCAAAGAGGACAGGGCATGTATTACTTCCTGCTCAGAATATGGATGTTCGTTGCATTCGCTATCTCGATAGGCATCGGCACCTTCCTCGTTGGCGGTCTCGGCTTCCTCGACGACTTCGGTTACCCAGCCGGCTGCGTTCTAGGCATCGTCATTTGGGCGATCGGGGTCAGTTTGCTCAGCCGGCA
>JBAVWD010000211.1:0-6295 GCA_049697655.1 Anaerolineae bacterium
GTGCTCGCCTGGGGAATCAGGCGCACCGGCTTTCGATTGCCCTCTCCGAGAGCCGTCGGCCGCGCGGCAGTGTCGTCGAAGCTGCTCGGCAACCTCAAGGCTCCGGACCGGGTAAGTCGCTGGGAGATGCCCAGCATCAGTGCAGACTCATTCCTCTTGCTCTTCGGGCAGGCTCTCATCCTCGGCCAAGGCGCCAGATGAATGCAGGAACTGCAGCATTCTGCCCAGCTCCAGGAAGGAAGTGGCGTCTCCACTCTCCACATGCTGAATGCGTCCACGCCACCGTAGCCCAGCAGCCGACCACTCTCGCCAGAAACGGACGACGAATGTGAACACGCGGGTGGCTCCGGTCGATTCGGTCATGCAGGATCATCTTCTCCGTTGGTGTCAGAGGGTACGGTCCTACCGGAACTCAGCGCATCTCGGGATCTACCAGACGAGCACCGTCTGACCTCGAGCGATCCAACCTGCCAGAAGCACCGTTCCCTCTACCGCCCAGCAGGAGGTGCTGGGGTCAATGTGGATAGGCTCAGTGATGCTTCCACGCTGGCGCCTCGGAAGCTCGTCGCTCTCAACATTCTGCCACGATCTGTCACACTTGCAGCCTACCACTCTGGTCTCAAAAGACTCTCAAATCGCATCCTGTGCCAGAGTCAGGATGCGACCGGCCTGCCAAGCGTGAGCCACTGGACGAGGGATGTTGCCAAGAGCGCGGGGTGCTATGTGGCTGCATCGGTGTCGTAGAAACAAAAAGCCCCCGCCTACTGAGGGAACGGGGTATTGGCGAATCGATGGAATGGACTCCAGGAAGGGCTCTTCACCCCTCGGCGGCTAGTGTGGCTCGATGACCACGTCCTTCCAGAAGAAGCACTTGATCGCCGATGTGGGGACCTTGCTGACCCACGGTTTCACCAACAAGTGCTGTCTCCCATACCCTATGGCTATGACCGGAGCTTCCTCGATCAGGATCCGGTCCGCCTGCCGGTACAGCGTAATCCTCGTCTCTTGGTCCATGGCCCGCCTAGCTTTCTCCAGCAACTCAGCATAGACCCCGTCCTGCCACGCTGTCCGTTGCTCGCCCGAAACCTGCCGCAGCCAATGATCGGGATCCGGGTAGCGCGCCATGAACGAGTTGAAGAACAGGTGCGCCTGTTCTTTGTGGTGCCTATCGAAATAGCTTGTCCAGTCCCTTGCATCGACCGAGATCCCCACACCCAGCTTCTCCTGCCATTGCGCCTGCAGTTGCCCGATAGCCTGCTGAATGGCAGGACTCGGTGGTGCCAGGAAGACGACCTGAGGGAAGTCACGGCCCTGTGGATAGCCTGCCTCCGCCAGGAGCTGTCGTGCCCCTTCCACATCGTGTGGCAGGCCGATCCCCGCCGAGTGCGCCGGCATGCCCGGGGGGATGACCCCACCCGTGGCCGGGAAGAAGTGCCCTCTCATATCCACTCCGGCCAACGTGTCTCGGTCGGTGGCCAGAACGAAGGCTCGACGCACTCGCACATCGTCAAATGGTGGGCTGCTCACTTTGAATCTCACCAGCCAGGTAGCGAGACTTGGGCCGGACATGTATTCCCCTGCATGCCGCTGCCGGGCGCTGTCCATCTCCACTGGCGACAACTCCCAGAGGTAGCCAATGTCGAGGTCGTCAGCTTCATACATGCGCAACTCGACGGATGGATCCATGTTCAAGGTCAGATCGACCTGCTGCACGTTGCCGCTGACCCCGCGATGGTATTGTCCGTAGCGCACCAAGACCATCGACTCTCCCCGCTGCCAGGACTCCAGTCTGAAAGGGCCATTGGTGACGATGTTCTCCGCCTCCGTCCAAGCGTCGCCGTGTCTCTCAAGGACCTGACGGGGCACGGGATATGTCAGCCAGTGGGTCATCAAGTGAGGGAGATAGCTGGTTGGCCCCTCCAATTCCACAACCAGGGTAAGCGGATCCTGGGCGCGCACGCCTACCAGCCCTGGATCAGACATCTCGCCCCGATGAAAAGCTCTGGCCCCCTTGATGTCGTACAGGGCCATGGCGCCGGGCGATCCGGAGGCCGGGTCCAGCACCCGCTTCCAGGCATACTCGAAGTCTTCGGCCGTCACCGGCTGGCCATCGCTCCAGCGCACGTCGTCGCGCAAGTGGAAAACGTACGTCCGCCCGCCTTCCAACACATCCCAGCTTCGGGCCACATCCGGTATTACGTCCATCTCCGGGCTCTGGTCTACCAGGCCACTGAAGAGTTGTCTGACAACTTCGACCGAAGGAAAGTCCTCGGCCATGGCTGGGTCGACTGCGAAGACCTTCCAGGCCACCCTCAGGGCATGAGGTGCTGGCGGACGCGTGACCGAGGGCTGAGCGTCGCCCGCCCGCTGCCACAGCGCGAACCCCTGTTGGAAAGCCTCGCGCGCCTGCGGGAAGTCGAAGGCATTGTGATGTGTCAGCCCCAGCTTCATCAGCGTCCGCGCAGCCTTCTCATACTGCATTTCTTCCTTCAACAGCGCGAGAGCTTGCTCGTAGTGGTCGATAGCCTCCTGGTGAGCGTACAGTGTGCGCGCCCGATCCCCCGCTTGCAGGCGGTAAGTGACTGCCTTCTCTGTTAGCGTCCTGTCGTGGTAACGTCCTTCCTGAAAGTGGAAGCCTAGTTCGCCAGCCAACTCCTCCGTTTGGGCACGATAGAGATTCTCCATCGTCGTCCCCACAAGTGCATGGGCCTGTTGTCGTCGTCGGCGCGACATCGAGGAGTAGATGACCTCTTGGATCTTGTGATGGGTGAAGACGTAGTCCCGTCTCTTGTCCCCGCTGCCCTCGTCTATCAGTCGACGGCGCAGCAGTTCGTCCAGTGCTTCCAGCGTCGCCCCTTCACCCTGGCCCCAGACAGCATGGAGTGATTCGAAGTCGAACTCGCGACCAAGCACGGCTGCGAGACGCACCGCCTCCCGCGCGTTTTCACTCACGTTTTGGACCCGTGCTTCTATGGCCTCACTCAGGCTGGTGGGCAAGGCGAGTGTCCCCTCGCTGATCCCGGCAAAGTCGCCCCTCCAGGCCCCTCCCTCCAGGCGGATAGAGCCTGTATCAAACAGACCTCTGATGGTCTCTATCAAGAAGAAAGGGTTGCCCTCTGTCTCCCGATACAGCCGCTTCGCGAGGGGCAGGACCTCATCGCCCGACCCACACATCTCCATCACGACCGCTTCCACCGCCGCCGATGAGAGGCGTGACACCCGCAGAGGCACTGCCAGCCCGTCCCGAACCAATCGCCGCCGGAGAGCCTGCAAAGGGTGCTCAAGCCCAACCTCTTCGGACCGGAAGCTGCACAGCGTTAGGACCCGATGATCAGTCAGTCGCCTGGC
Organism: Anaerolineae bacterium; assembly: GCA_049697655.1. Classification (GTDB taxonomy): domain Bacteria; phylum Chloroflexota; class Anaerolineae; order UBA7937; family B3-Chlor; genus JAUVXJ01. The sequence continues at coordinate 3,349 of JBAVWD010000211.1, forward strand.
CAGGTAGTGCACCAGTTGCAGCGTGGATCCGCTGGCCCAATGAAGGTCCTCAAGGACGATCAGGATAGTTGCAGAAGAACAGAGCCCAGTCAACACACGGGCCACTCCCTCAAAGAGACGCGCTCGCTGCTCGTCCGAGGAAATCGGGGGCGTGACCTCCAGCCCGGCGCGCTTTTCCAGCACTTCCGGCACGAGGCGGGCTGCCTCCTCCAGCGACCAGGAAGGGAAGTCCGCCAGTTCCTCCGATGTCAGGCCCGCCAGAACCGTTCGCAGTGCCTCGGCAACGGGTTGGTAGGGCAAAACCCTGCCGTATTCGTAGCAGTTGCCCCATAGGACGCGCACGCCCTGGGTACGAAGGCGATTGGCGAACTCCTCCGCGAGGAGACTCTTGCCCACGCCCGCCTCGCCGCTCATCAGCACCAGTTTTCCCCGTCCTTCCTCCGCTCGCTGCCAGCATTCGTTCAGGAACGCCAGTTCGTCGTCCCTACCTATCAGCCTGCTACGTGTCATCACGTCCAACGGATTGCGCCCGGGGACAAGCGCTGGTGCCATCGTTGCCACAGCGCTGGCAGCAACGTCCGGCACTGGGCCCACTGGGAAGTGCCCTTCCATGATCTCTTCGTAGAGCTCAGTGGTCTCCACCATCGGACCCGCGCCCAGTTCCTCCTGCACAACCTCACAACAACGACGGTACTGCTCCAGGGCAACGTTGCGCTGGCCCAGACGGCAGTAAGCTCGCATCGCCAGCCGGTGCGCCTCCTCGCGCAAGGGGTCTCGCTCGAGCAGCCGCATGGCCACAGTCAGTGACGAGTCGTGCTCTGCCCTTGCCTCGAGCCCGACCATCAGCCGCGTCAGCGCCTCCATGAATAGCGTCTCCAACCGGTACCGCTCATCGATCACCCAGTCATGGTAGAAGCCGTCCATGAAGTCCCCACGGTAGAGTGCTACCGCCGATTGCAGGGCGTTGATGTCATCCTGGGAGACGCAGGACTCGAACGCCTCCGCGTCCACCCAGAGATCCCTCTCGGGATCAAACTGAACCGTCTGGGGATCGCTGTCCACGCACACTTCAGGGAGGCAACGACGGATGTGCCAGAGAGCCGTAGAAAGAGAGCCACGCGCCCTGCGCTCCGGGCGCTCTCCCCAGAAAAGCCCGACCAACCGATCTCGGGACTGTGGTCTGTGACGATGGAGGATCAGGTAGGCTAACAGGGACTGGGATTTGAGCGTGGCAGGCTTGGGCCGCCGCTCTCCATCGTGGCGGATGTCCATCGCACCCAGCAAGTAGAAGCGCAGTGTAGCCATCGCAAGATCTCCTTGAAGACCCTGCCCGGAGGTGCACCGGCGGCTACGTCGCCGTCACGCCCTTCTCTCCTTCCGGGCTCCATGAAGCTGACCATACCCGGAGAACTTCTTCTTGCGCGCTAGAGTCACTAGGTGAGTCAGATAAGCACGGAGAGTCTGGTCGCCGAGGCGAAAGCCCTACCACCTCTCGCGCGTGAGGCCTGACCATCGAAGAGGTATGCTCCACTTAGAACCGAGAAGTATGCAGGCACAGCCAACAAATCACGCAGTTCGTTATGCCGCAGCCTCGGCGTGCCGCTCCAGTATACCACACTGGGAAGAGAAACGCAAGCTCTCTTCCGCACAAAGGAACTCTCCATCCTGGCTATAGCGCACAGAGTATAGGGCCCAGGGCTTCTCCCGAAGGAGATAACCGCTCATGCGTACAGACGGAAAGAGACCCCCACAAACCCAGGACAGAGAGAGGATTTGAGACCATTTTGAGACCACCATGCTACGCTTTTGATTGACGAGCCATGCCACGAAGATGAATACGTACCAACAAAACCACGAGATACTCTCCCCAGACGCTACGTGCCCCGGTTTGACTCGCTGGAGACCGAGAAACCGGGCATAAAGGAGACTCGCACGTGAAAATTGGAGTTCTAGAGCTGCTGCGCGCCGGGGTGAGCACACCCTGGAATCAGAAGCTATATGATCACTTGATCGTCAAGCAGTACGCCAGCATCATGCCCCAGGCGGTAAGTGTCTGGTGCCGTAATCTCGGACACGAGGTCTTCTACGCCACCTATTATGGCCAGAGGGACCCCAAGCAATTGCTACCGAGCGATCTGGACGTGGTATTCATCTCAGGACACACGGAGGCCAGCGCTTTGGCCTACGCCCTCGCCAAGCTCTACCGCCGGCAGAATACGGTGACGGTCATGGGCGGCCCTCACGCCAAGCAGTTCCCCCATGACTGTCTCCGGTTCTTTGACGTAGCGGTGCGCGATTGCGACAGAAGCTTGATCATTGACATCCTTGGCGAACTTCCCCACGGAGAAATCGTCAGCAGCGGTCGTACCCTCCAAGAGATCCCGAGCGTGCAAGAGCGGATGCCGGAAATCCGGGCAGCCAACTTCTGGCGAGGCAGGCCGTACCCTCTGGCCGTGATCTCGCTGCTCACCAGCGTGGGTTGTGCCTACAGCTGTGATTTCTGCGTCGACTGGAACAATCCTTACGTCCTACTGCCCCTTGAGCAGATAGAAGCAGATTTGCGCTTCATTTTGCACAACTTTCCAGGAGTATTGGTCAGCTTCCATGACCCTAACTTCGCCATCAAGTTTGATGAGGTCTTGGATGTAATGGAGAAGTTGCCTCGCGATGGTCGGAGGCGATACGCCATGGAGAGTTCCCTCTCTATTCTGAAACCGTCCAGATTGGAGCGACTTCGAGAGGTGGGCTTCGCCTTTGTCGCTCCAGGGGTTGAGTCGTGGATGGCCTACTCGAACAAGTCAGGCACCGGGTCAGCGGTAAGCGGTCGGGAGAAGCTGGAACGCGTGGTGGGCCACTTCGAACTCATTCACGAATTCATACCGATGATACAGGCGAACTTCATCTTCGGGCTCGATTGTGACGAAGGAGATGAGCCTGTGGAGTTGAT
>JBAVWD010000212.1:0-12149 GCA_049697655.1 Anaerolineae bacterium
CTGCCAACACTGGGCACAGTTCTCCAAGATGGGGATCGAGTTCATCTGGCGGTGTTGTCGGCATCGGCCGACAGGCTAGCATCCTTGCTGGGGCTAGCGTGAGGGAGGAGGGGCCATGAGCATGTACGTCATCGTCGTGGGCGGAGGCAAGATAGGCACTCGCCTGGCTGCTTTGTTGCTGGCTGGGGGCTATCGAGTCAAGGTCATTGAGGTCTGTCGGGAAGAGATCCCCCGCTTGCGCGCAGACCTGCCGCAGGAGGTAGTGATGCCGGGCGACGGCACGGCCCCCGAGATCCTGGAAGAGGCCGATATACGTCAGGCGGATGTCGTAGCAGCGGTGACCGGTGCCGATGAAACCAACCTCGTGGTGCTCAACCTTGCCAAGTTCGAGTTTGGTGTTCAGCGCACCATTGGCCGCGTGAACAATCCGAAGAACGCCTGGATTTATAGCCAGGAGATGGGCGTGGACGTGGGATTGAATCAGGCCGACCTGATGGCTCACCTCATCGCTGAGGAGATGTCGCTCGGTGACATGATGACGTTGCTCAAGCTGCGCAGAGGGGACTATTCGTTGGTGGAGGAGAAAGTGGACCCCTCTTCGGCGGCAGCCGGCAAGGCGGTGCGCGACCTGGACTTGCCAACCGACTGCGTGCTGGCCGCGGTCATTCGCAAAGGCCAGCTTATCCTCCCGCGTGGCCCCACCGTGGTGCAGGCTGGTGACGAAGTGCTGGCCATCGTGCACTCCTCATGCACGTCGGCCCTGGCGGCCATCCTGGGGCCCCCGAGTGAGGGACCGGGTTCCGCGCCGTCCTGACGTGTTTTCTGGTGCTGGATACACGGACTTGGGCTACGTCTGGTCTTCACCAATCACTTCCTTGAGCTTTGCCGTGTTGAGCAGACCGTCTTCGTAGGGACTTTGCCATAGGTTGCGACCGAAGAGGAAGCCAGCAAGTCCGGTCTCCAGCGCCAAGCGGGCCTTGTCCAGGAGTTCCTCGTCTCCGATCTTGCCACCTCCGGAGAGCAAGACCAGGGTCTTGCCTGCCGGGCACACCACCTTGTTCATCGCTTCCGCCGGGCTGAGGGCCAGTCCCCCTTACTCTTTGGGATGTTGGTCTCGCCGGCCGGAGTCGTACTCTGGGGGAGTCCAACTTGACGCAAACGGCTCCCGGTTCGCTGGCTAACCGGGCGGCGCAATCCACCGCATAGATGGGGTCTCGACCTCTCTTGGCCTCCCCTCGGGGACAGGATGAGATGATGAGAGGCAGACCGTACCGATCACACTCTTCCCGAACAGGACCCAATTGAAGGAAATCCTCGTTGGTATCGTGGCGAAAACGGTTCAATGCTGTGTCGACAAAACGTATGAGAGGCTCAAGATCCCGTCAAGAACGGTGGCTATCACCACGCTGTCATCGATGGGCTGTCTTGACCCCGGGGTGAGGTCGTCCTTCGTTCTCCCGGGAACGAACGATGCACTAGCCAGCCGTCATTCCATTGAAGGCTAGCCGCTTCCCAGGAGTCCCGGGAAAACGGTCGTGATGAGCAGGATAACCGTCAGCGCCACCAGTGCAATAACAATACCGTAAGATAGGATGTTCGAGACGCGCCCGTTCGTGAACCGGCCCATGACCCGCCGATCGTTGACCAAGCGAAGCATCACGATCAGGATGACGGGCAGCAGCACGCCGTTCAGCGTCTGGCTGGCCAACATCACCTGTACCAGGGACCGGATCGGGAGCAGGATCACGCCCGCTCCGATGACAATGATCGCGGTGTACAGCCCAAAGAACACCGGCGCTTCCTTCCAACTGCGGCTGACGCCCGATTCCCAGCCGAACGCCTCGCACGCGACGTAGGCCGTCGATAGGGGCAGGATGGCAGCCGTAAAGAGCGAAGCGTTGAGCAGCCCCAGGGCAAACAGCGCCGAGGCGTAGGGACCTGCCAGCGGCCGGAGCGCCAGGGCCGCGTCCTTGGCCGTGTCCACGCGGATGCCGTTGGGAAACAGCGTAGCCGCGCAGGCGATCACGATAAAACCCGCCACCAGGACGCCGTAGATGGAACCGAGGACGACGTCCACCCGTTCGTAGGCATAGTCGTCAGCCTTCAGACCCTTGTCGGCGATGGCGGACTGCTGATAGAACTGCATCCAGGGCGCGATCGTCGTCCCGATGATGGTCACGGCCAAGACAACATAGCCAGACTCGAGCTGGAACCGGGGCGTTACGGCCGCCTGGAGCACGGTGGGCCACTCAGGCCTGGCCAGGAAACACGACGCCACGTATGCCAGGTAGATCGCACTTGCTACTAAGAAGATCCGTTCGACCGACTTGTAGGTGCCCTTGACGATCAGCAGCCACACGCCCACCGCTGCCAGAGGGACCGAGAGATACTTGCTGACCCCAAAGATCTCCAGGCTGGCCGCCACCCCGGCGAACTCGCTGATGGTGTTGGCCAGGTTGGCGAACATGAACACGCCGAGGATGACGACCGCGGCGCGCACGCCGAGGCTCTCCCGGATGAGCCCGGCCAGGCCCTTGCCCGTTGCCACGCCCATGCGGGCGCTCATCTCCTGGACGACGATCAGCGCCAGAGCCATGAGCGGCATGATCCACAGCAGGCCGTAACCATAATGGGCGCCGGCGACCGAATAGGTGGTGATTCCGCCGGCATCGTTATCGGCGTTGGCCGTGATGATGCCTGGCCCGATGACGGCCAGCAAGACCAACCACCGAACCCGAAGGGGTCTGATGCGCTGCGATAGGGAAATGGTTCTCTCCTCTAATGGTACAGACGGGGCAGACGCTTCTTCCATGCCGTCGGGATGATCTTGTCCAGGGCGTCGTCGGCGGTGACGATCCCCTGCAGCCAGCCGCGGTCATCCACGACAGGCACGGCCAGCAGGTTGTACTTGGCTACCACTTGCGCCACCTTCTCCTGGGGATCGAGCAGGCGGACGGTGACGACCCGGCGCTCCATGAACTCGCCTACCGGCATTTCAGGGTGGGCCAGGATAAGCTCGCGCAGCGAGAAGACCCCGACCAGACTGTTGTCGTCGCCGGTCACGTACACGTAGAAGATCGTCTCGGCCTCGTGCCCGATCTCGCGCAGGGTGCAGATAATCTGCTCCGCAGTCAGGCCGGCGTGAACGGCGACGAAGTCAGTGGTCATGATGCCACCCGCCGTGTCTTCGCGGTAGGCCAACAGCCGGCGGACGTTCTCGGCCTCTTCGCGTTCCATCAGCTCGACCAGTTCCTTGCTGCGGTCTTCCGGCAATTCGGCCAGCAGGTCGGCCGCCTCGTCGGGGGCCATCTCCTCCAGGACGTCCGCGACCTTCCCGTCGGACATGGTTTGGATCAGGCTGACCTGAAAGTCCGGCTCGACCTCTTCGAGCGTGTCAGCTACCGTCTTGACGTCTAGTGATTCCAGCAGCCGGCCGCTCTCGGACCGGCTGAGGTCGCTGAGGATCTCCGCCAGGTCGGCCGCATGCAGTTCGGCGATCTTGTCGCCGGGAACTCGCAGATGCATCACCTCGTCCCCGGGTAGCAACTCGACAGCGTCCCAGGGAATAACGCCCGGCAGCGGTCCGCGGCCGGCATGACCTGCCACCCGCCGGGCGAGCCGCGCCAGCCCCAGCCGCCGCAGTAGCCCAAGGGTGCCGATGTCCACATTGGCGACGTAGAACCAGCCGTTAACCCGCGCCAGCTCCAGGTCGTTGACGCGCACCACGCGCATGCCGTTGGTGTCGATGATCTGCTTGTCTAGCACGTTCCTGGCCAGGTACAGGTCATGCTCGCCTGGCTGATAGGGGATGATCTCGGCCAACGCTTTCGTGAGCGGGATCGCCGGGGCGATCAAGACAGCCACGTCGGAAAACGGTACGACGAGTGGCGACCCCGGCCGTTTGACGACGAGCGCAACGATCTTAGGATGGGGAATTCCGTTGTGCACGGAAGCCACAAGGTCGATCAACCGGCCGATGCGCCGGCCGTCTGCCTCGGCTACCGGCCGGCCCAGCAGTTCACTGATGAAAGCCATTGCTCACCACCTGGTATCATGATAACGCCCCGTGTTCTCAAGTGCGAGAAACAGGGCCAAATAAACGCGGCCATTCAGTCCACAAGGCCGGTACATCCAGGAGGCCGCAAAGCGTGAAGGTACGGAGTCGCGTGGTGGGACGCAGTAGGCAGTCGCGCCGGGACGATATCGAGGATGAGGAGATCCATTTGAGCACCTCCGGGCATTATGCTCCCCGGAGGCGAGGATATGGGCGGGAACCTGCCTTCGGGGGGCTAGACTATTCGATTGGCAGGTTGAAGACGGGACACTACTGGTCCCTGCGTACGGCTTGGAGGCCCGTCTTCCGAACTATCTACCACCATACCCCTTTGATAGCATGCGCTCGAATCTGATCGAGCCGTAGCGAATGCATAAGATTCCTGCAACACCCTATTATACGTCTCGTAGGTCGCTGCTGTCAAGTTGGACGATGCTTGATGCCCAGAGCAACAAAAGCGCCACCGCGCCTGGGTAGGCAGGCTGAGGGCGCTCACCTCAATAACGTCATCACCCGAGAGGACATCGAGATGAGCACATACGGCCGCCCCAAGAGCCCAAGCTCATAGTCACGGGTCGCAAGGCGGCCTACCGCGACACCTCGTGGGTTTGCGCCACTGGCTGTCCCGGGACCGGGTCTTGGGTTCCCCATGGTGGCGCCCTGCTTCAGACCTCTTTTTCGTTGGCGCGGGCCCAGGCGCATGTTATAATCCCTTGCCATGGACCGCGAACGGCATAGCTGGCGTCCAGTTGTGGCCTTTTCCGTAGTAGCAGTGGTGCTCCGGCTCATCCCCATTCTGCTCGCTGTCGACATGGGGATCGCCCTAGACGACATGTTCCAGTACGATGCCCTGGCCGAGAGCATCAGGCTGGGTCAGGGCTTCACCTGGTACGGGGGCATACCGACGGCGGCGAGAGCTCCCCTGTACCCCGTGTTCCTGGCCGCCATCTACACACTGTTCGGCCGCAGTTTTGTTGCAGCCAGGATCATCCAGGCGCTCGTCGCATCCCTTTTGCCCCTCGTCACCTACGCTGTTGGACGAAGGTTGTTCAGTACCAGGGTGGGTCAGGCGGCAGCCTGGGTGGTGGCCCTCTACCCTCTGTTCCTGCTCTATCCGTTGGGTCTGGCGACGGAGAACATCTTCTTCCTTCTGGTTATGCTGGCAGCGCTCACGCTGATGAAGGCCGGCGACACGTCCAGCAGGTCCTGCTTCTTACTTTCAGGTGTCCTGCTTGGCCTGGCCATTCTTACCCGTTCGGTCATTGCTGGATTCCTGGTCCTGATCCTGCCGTGGCTGTGGCACTACGGCGGCAGGAACAGGGAGGCGGTCAAGAACTGGGTTCTGATACTGCTGCCGGTGATCGCTCTCACGATGCCTTGGAGTATCAGGAACTCATTGCTGTACCGCGAGTTCGTGTTCGTGGAATCGAGCCTGGGTTTCAACCTCTACCTGGGCTACCACCCGCAAGGAAGCGGCACTTTCGACTCTCCCATCGCCGTGGAATTCCTCGAACGACTCGGTGCCTTCGACTCGCCAGAGCTGGAGACGGAGAAGGCGACGAATGAGGTCGGCATGCGGGAGGGCCTGCGGTTCATCAGGGAGGACCCTGCTCGGGCCGTGTGGCTGCTGCTCAGCAAGCTGTCGCACTTCCTTCGTCTGGACAAGAGGTTGTTGCTCTACTTCTATTCCAACAACTTCCTGGGGGAGCTGCCGGCCCACGTGTTGACGCTGGTCTTCCTGGTGATCTGCCTGCCGTGGGCGGTGGTGCTGCTCCTGAGCATTCCAGGCATGGTGCTCAGCAAGGTGACCAGAGACAGGGCGCTGGTCTATCTGCTATGCTCCTATCTCGTCGGCATCCACGTGCTGATCATGGCAGAAGCCCGCTTCCACTTGGTGATGGTGCCATTGCTGGCCGTCTTCGCTGCGCAGGGAGTGCTGGCTTTGTCCCGAACGCCGCGGGACTTGAACGCCGCTGACCCGAAACTGAGGCGCGCGACTCGGCGGCGCGCCACCTTGAGCGTGCTGATCATCGTGCTGCTGCTGGTCAATTGGGTATACGAGTTGAACACGGACATGGACAAGCTGCGGATCCTATTCGCTCCAGGAGGGAACTTGGCTCGCTTTACGTACTGATCGCTCCGGGCTGTACAGCTTCATGGGCCAGGGGGGGCAGGGGGGCGGACAGTAGCGAGCGATGGGAGGGGAAGATGCTGGGGAACAAGTCCGATCTGAGGGCGTCGATAATCCTGATTAGTTCCACCCTGCTTCTCATCGTCAGTCACTACCACCGACTTCTGGGCGACGAGACTCTCTCGTCCCTGGTGTTCTATGGCCTAGTGCCTCTGGGCATTATCGTGCTTGTCTTGAGGGAGGATCCTCGATCCTTCGGCCTGCGGCTGGGCAACTGGAGGAAAGGTGCGCTGTTCTCGCTGCTGGGGATCGTTTTGATGGCTGTGGTGATCGCCGGTCTGGTGCGCACGACGGAGTTTCGGCAGTACTATAGCCTCGATACTTTGAGGGAGGCCGACTCGCGCGGGCTTGTGGAGTTCGCCTTGCGGCTGGGCGTGTACATGTTCAGCTGGGAGTTCATATTCCGCGGGTTCATGCTCTTCGGTCTGAAAGAGCGCTTCGGACCTCTCGCCATCTGGATTCAGGCCATTCCCTTCGCGATCATGCACCTGGGCAAGCCTGAGCTGGAGACGCTGAGCACGATCTTCGGTGGGGCAGCCTTTGCATACATAGACCTGGAGAGCAGATCAGTTCTCCCCTCGGTGGTCATCCACTGGGGCATCTACATGATGATGGTTCTGGCGGCTTCGAATGTCCCGGCTGGACTGTGACGGCCCGGCGGCTGCGATTGGCCTTGGCGAGAGGTTCACGTGAGTGGCGGAGGTAACGATACACGACGACCTGCCGTGGCCCGGCGGCCCATCGGCTCCCTAAGAAAGCGCCGTGCTGATCAGCAGTTGGTGGCGATACTTGACAACTCGCAGATTATCTGCTATACTAGTATCGAAGCCGAGGATGGAATTCCTCGCTTTACTTGACAGTGTGTGGTAGTTGTGTTATACTTACAGTTGCATCTGAACCTTAACAACCGAAGAGTGGTAGGAAGCTTGCACGGCTAGGGGCTCCGAATTTCGAGAGAATTGTCTACGGAGGGTTTGATCCTGGCTCAGGATGAACGCTGGCGGCGTGCCTGATACATGCAAGTCGAACGGACCAACACGTCGCGATTGGTCAAAGGCTTCTAGCTTGCGACCGAGAGCTGTGTTGGTTAGTGGCGGACGGGTGAGTAACACGTAGGTGACCTACCTCGAAGTGGGGGATAACTACTGGAAACGGTAGCTAATACCGCATGTGGTCCGTCATTCGGTTGGCGGATTAAAGCTCCGGCGCTTCGGGATGGGCCTGCGGCCGATTAGCTAGTTGGTAGGGTAAGGGCCTACCAAGGCGATGATCGGTAGCTGGTCTGAGAGGATGATCAGCCACACTGGCACTGAGATACGGGCCAGACTCCTACGGGAGGCAGCAGTAAGGAATATTGCGCAATGGGGGAAACCCTGACGCAGCGACGCCGCGTGGGCGATGAAGGTCTTCGGATCGTAAAGCCCTTTTCTGGGGGATGAGAAAGGACAGTACCTCAGGAATAAGTCTCGGCTAACTACGTGCCAGCAGCCGCGGTAAAACGTAGGAGGCTAGCGTTATCCGGATTCATTGGGCGTAAAGGGCGTGTAGGCGGTGACTCAAGTTGGGCGTGAAATCTCCCGGCTCAACCGGGAGGCGCCGTCCAATACTGGGACACTTGAGGGCAGGAGAGGAAAGCGGAATTCCCGGTGTAGTGGTGGAATACTTAGATATCGGGAGGAACACCAGTGGCGAAGGCGGCTTTCTGGCCTGTGCCTGACGCTGAAGCGCGAAAGCGTGGGTAGCGAACGGGATTAGATACCCCGGTAGTCCACGCTGTAAACGATGGATACTAGGTGTTGGTGGCTATTGACCCCATCAGTGCCGCAGTTAACGCGATAAGTATCCCGCCTGGGGACTACGGCCGCAAGGCTAAAACTCAAAGGAATTGACGGGGGCCCGCACAAGCAGCGGAGCGTGTGGTTTAATTCGAGGCTACGCGAAGAACCTTACCTGGGCTTGACATGTTGGTAGTAGTGAAGCGAAAGCGGAACGACCCTTCGGGGAGCCAACACAGGTGCTGCATGGCTGTCGTCAGCTCGTGCCGTGAGGTGTTAGGTTAAGTCCTGCAACGAGCGCAACCCTCGTCACTAGTTGTACTTCTCTAGTGAGACTGCCAGGGTATACCTGGAGGAAGGTGGGGATGAAGTCAAGTCAGCATGGCCTTTATGTCCAGGGCTACACACACGCTACAATGGCCGGCACAACGGGTTGCCAAGCCGCGAGGCGGAGCTAATCCTTCAAAGCCGGTCCAAGTTCGGATTGTAGTCTGCAACTCGACTGCATGAAGCTGGAGTTGCTAGTAACCGCAGGTCAGCCATACTGCGGTGAATACGTTCCCGGGCCTTGTACACACCGCCCGTCACGTCATGAAAGCCGGCAACACTTGAAGACGGTGGGCTAACTCGTAAGAGAGGCAGCTGTTTAGGGTGGGGCTGGTGATTGGGACGAAGTCGTAACAAGGTAGCCGTACCGGAAGGTGCGGCTGGATCACCTCCTTTCTAGGGAGATATCCCGGCCGAAAGGCTGGGTAGTCCCAGGTCATGCATAGGCCTGCGGGCCTGTGCCGCCCCGATGTCTGCGCTTCCTGCCACTCCTCGGTGGTTAAGGTTCTATCTTTCAACGAGGGATATCTGTACAAGGAGGTCTGGTATGGAGACAAGATACCGCGCCCTGCGAACCATAGCCACCATCTTCAAGATCCTCGGTTGGATCATTCTTGTACTGGGCATCCTCGGTGCGTGTGCAAGCTCGGCCGCCATGGTACTCGGCGGGAGCACGATGATGGGCATGGGAGGCGTCGGGGGAGGAAGCGACCAAGGTTTGATCTTCAGCTTGATCATGGCCATCGTCGTCTTCGTCTTCACGGTCGTCTTCGTGGGTCTCTACGCCCTGCTTCTGATCGCTGGTTCCGAAGGTATCTACGTCTTCCTGGATATCGAGGAAAACACGCGGGAGATGGCCAGACGCCTGGGCCAGAGAGGGACTCCGGCTCCTCCTCCGCCTTCTGCCCAGTGATGCGGCTTCTGCGGGCCATTAGCTCAGTTGGCTAGAGCACTCCTCTGATAAGGGAGAGGTCTCTGGTTCAAGTCCAGAATGGCCCACTGCGCCGGTCGTGGCCCCGGTCCCACAGGACGGGGCCTTGCGCTTTGTGAGGACACTGACAGAATCCGTCCGTGATGTTCTGCGTCGCGTCCCATGTGCCCCAGATTAGTCGGGTAGCTGAGGTGCGCGCTCCACAGAGGATCCGGGGGCACTCCCGGAGACGTGCTGTAGTCAGATAGAGCGTTTGGCGACTCTTGCTGTCTTGTAGCAGCGATGGTATAATGGGGCAAATGGGCGGCATGGGGCTGTAGCTCAGTTCGGGAGAGCACCTCCTTTGCACGGAGGGGGTCAGGGGTTCAAGTCCCCTCAGCTCCATCAAGGCTGAATTGACTGGGCCGATGGACAGAGAGTTGAGCCGCGGGCGCGAATGGTAAGGCGCAGGTTTAAGAATCCCAGACTTGACAAACACCTGGGAATGCTGTATACTGTAAGTTAGCATTGGGACAGTGTAGGGGATATGGAACCCAAGAACGCAAGAAAGACGTGAGTGTAGGGACCCCGAATCCCGGCGAGTATCCAGCGGCCTGGGGGAAGTCCCGGGCCGTTTTGTGTGTCACAGGACAACGCACTAGCACCTTAACAACTGAACAGAATGCGAGAGTTTCAATTCCGCCGATTGCATGGTTAAGCTACTAAGGGCGGACGGTGGATGCCTAGGCGTCAAGGGCCGAAGAAGGGCGTGGCAGGCTGCGATAAGCCTCGGGGAGCCGTCAAGCGGGCTTCGATCCGGGGATACCCGAATGGGGAAACCTACCCAGGGGAATGCCTGGGTACCGCCAGCTGAACACATAGGCTGGTGGGAGGGAACCGAGGGAACTGAAACATCTCAGTACCTCGAGGAAAAGAGATCATTCCCTGAGTAGTGGCGAGCGAAAGGGGAATAGCCCAAACTCATCTTGTGCCAAGGCTGTGGCCGTTGCAAGGTGGGGGTTGAAAGGCGCGGCTGGGTCCCCACAGAGACCCGAAGGAGTTGCAAATCTGATCTCTAGCGGAAGGATACTGGAAAGGTCCGCCATAGAGAGTGATAGTCTCGTACGCGAAAGGGATCAGACTCCTGCCGATGACCTTGAGTACCACGGGGCACGCTAACCCTGTGGGAAGCAGGGAAGTCCACTTCCCAAGGCTAAATACCCTTGATGACCGATAGTGAACAAGTACCGTGAGGGAAAGGTGAAAAGAACGCCGGTGAGGCGAGTGAAATAGAACCTGAAACCGTCTGCTTACAAGCGGTGGGAGGGCTATGCCCCGTAAGGGGCCGGCCTGACTGCGTGCCTTTTGGAGAATGAACCGGCGAGTTACTCTTTGTGGCGAGGTTAAGGGAGTTACACCCGGAGCCGTAGCGAAAGCGAGTCTGAACAGGGCGCAATAGTCGCAAGGAGTAGACCCGAAACCAGGTGAGCTACCCATGGCCAGGGCGAAGCGATAGTAATGCATCGTGGAGGCCCGAACCCATCAGAGTTGCAAATCTGTGGGATGAGCTGTGGGTAGGGGTGATATGCCAAACGAACCTGGAGATAGCTGGTTCTCCCCGAAATAGCTTTAGGGCTAGCCTCAGGCGTTTAGTGGTGGAGGTAGAGCACTGAATTGGCTAGGGGGCGCAATGCTTACCAAACCAAATCAAACTCCGAATGCCATCACTCAAAAGCCTGGGAGTCGGACAGTGGAGGATAAGCTTCATTGTCGAGAGGGAAAGAGCCCAGACCGTCAGCTAAGGTCCCTAAGTCCAGGCTAAGTGGGCAAGGAGGTGGGATTACTGGGACAGCCAGGAGGTTGGCTTAGAGGCAGCCATCCTTTAAAGAGTGCGTAATAGCTCACTGGTCAAGTGATTCTGCGCCGACAATATAACGGGGCTCAAGCCTGGCACCGAAGCTACGGGAGGTCGGAAGATTGAGGACGTAACGGCCCAGGGAGGCTGGTCGAGCTCTGCTCTCAACTTCTCTGTGTCGGTTCTCAAGACATTCCGATCTCGGTAGGGGAGCGTTCTGTCCAGCTGTGAAGCCAGACCGTGAGGACTGGTGGAGCGGGCAGAAGTGAGAATGCCGGTATGAGTAGCGAAAAACATGTGAGAAACATGTTCGCCGTAAGCCTAAGGTTTCCGACGGAAGGTTAGTCCTCGTCGGGTTAGTCGGGCCTAAGCCGAGGGCGAAAGCCGTAGGCGATGGACAACAGGTTAATATTCCTGTACCACCAGGGTGGAGCGATGGGGGGACGCGGACGGGTAGGCCAGCCTGTTATTGGATTCAGGTGCCAAGCTCGTAGGAGGCCGGACCAGGTAAATCCGGACCGGCGCTAACTCCGAGGAGTGGGCGGTGCCGTAAGGCCAGAAGTGGTCGAGCCCATCCGCCGAGAAAAGCCTCTAAGCGATGAGATCCTGGTGACCGTACCGCAAACCGACACTGGTAGGCGGGTAGAGAATACCAAGGCGATCGGGAGAACCCTCGTTAAGGAATTCGGCAAAATTGCTCCGTAACTTCGGGAGAAGGAGCGCCCCCTAGGGTGAGGCGACTTGCTCGCGGAGCCCAGGGGGGCCGCAGAGAAACGGCCCTGGCGACTGTTTAACAAAAACACAGGTCTCTGCAAACTCGCAAGAGGATGTATAGGGGCTGACGCCTGCCCAGTGCCGGAAGGTTAAAGGGAGGGGTCATGCTGGCTTCGGCCAGCGGCAGCTCTGATCTGAAGCCCCGGTGAACGGCGGCCGTAACTATAACGGTCCTAAGGTAGCGAAGTTCCTTGTCGGGTAAGTTCCGACCCGCACGAATGGCGTAACGACTGGGGCGCTGTCTCAACGAGGGACCCGGCGAA
>JBAVWD010000213.1:0-1793 GCA_049697655.1 Anaerolineae bacterium
GCCGTAGGTCGAGCCCCAACCGATCAAGGTGAGTTCAGCCTGGGGCGGTCCATATCGCACCGGGCCATCCATGTCCTCCAGGGCCACCTCGAGCTTGCGCAGTCGTTTCTCCACCTGCCGACGGCGCGGCTCCGGCTCCTCTGTTATGTGCCCGTCGGGCGTGTGCTCGTCGCTGGTGGCCTGGAAGACCGCCTTGGGATGCCCTGGCAGGGCACGGGGAGAGACGCCTGATTCGGTATAGGCGTAGCGCAGGTACTCTCCCTCCAGACGGTCCAGATCCTCATCTGTGAGCAATGCCCCTCGATCTATCTGGACTCCCGCGAAATCCAAGGCGTCCGTCTCCAATGTGCGCACGGAGTTGGCCAGGAAGGTGTCGCTGAGAATGATGACCGGACACTGGTACTTCTCTGCCAGATTGAAGGCTCGCCAGCCCGCCTGGAACGACTCTTCCACGGTGCCGGGGGCGAGGACGATGCGCGGGAACTCGCCTTGCGAGGCAAACAGGACGAACAGCAGGTCGCCTTGTTCGGTGCGCGTAGCCAGGCCGGTGGAAGGGCCGGGCCGTTGGCCTTCGACGATGACGACGGGAATCTCGGCCATCCCGGCAAAGCCTAACGCTTCCACCATGAGGGAGAAACCCCCACCTGAGGTAGGAGCCATGGCCCGAACTCCTGCGTGTGCGGCCCCGATCACCATCATCATCGCCGCTATCTCGTCCTCGGTGTGCTTGACCACCACGCCGTATCGTTCCCCGTGCGCCGCCATCCATTGCAGAATGGGTGTCGCCGGGGTCATGGGATACCCCGCCACAAACTTGCATCCAGCCAAGAGCGCGCCCAGCGACAGAGCCTGGTTACCGTCGATAACGATTCTCCGGGGGGCGTCTTCAACGCGGCCCAGGGTGTAGTTGGAGCGGACTGCGTAGTTGTCCTGAGCAAAGTGGTACGCTGCCTCGGCGACTTGAAGGTTGGTGCTGACGGCCTGGCTGCCCTTCCCGCGGAAGTTGTCCTCGATCACGCTGGCCATGGCCTCGAAGGGAAAGCTCACGAGGCCAGCCGCCGCCCCCAGGGCTGCGGTATTCCGCATCACCTAGGAGCCACCTCGCTCCTTGGCGATTTCTGTCAAAGGAACAGGAACGTAGCTCACGTCGCGCGTGTCCAGAGCGGCGCAATCCACCGCTAGGCACTCTTCACAGATGACCGCTCCGCCTTCCACGATCTCGCCGCAGTGCCGGTCAACGGCCTCCTGTGTCAGGGCCAGCAGCACGTCCACGGACTCGGCATGCGAATAGATGGGCTGTTCACTGGCTCGGATCTGATAGAAATTGTGTCCTCCGCGGATGCGGGAGTAGTAGTCTTGCACGCCGAAGACGTGCCACCCGGCACGAGCAAGGGCCTTGGCGAAGCCGGCCCCGCTGGATTCTACTCCCTGTCCTGCCTCGCCGCCTATCTTGAAGGTCATTTCCTTCCTGGCCATGCTCACTTACCTCGGTCGTGCGGTAGAGCTAGATCGGGTGTCCTGGCACTGTCTTGTCCGCCAGGGTCACGATGGTTAGGTCTGGGTGTCACGTTAGCTGGTCCACCTTTTTGAAGGCCTCGCTCTTCGCGCCGCAGACCGGGCATTCATCGGGCAGGACGCCGTCGGAAGTATAGCCGCACACGCCACACACGTAGTAGTCGCTGCTTTGCTCTTGCAGAAGGTGCTCCATGGCCTTCTTGTACAGGCGGGCGTGACCCTCCTCCACGTCTCTGGCATAGCCAAAAGACAATGCCGCCGCTCGCGCTCCTTCCTCC
>JBAVWD010000214.1:0-3765 GCA_049697655.1 Anaerolineae bacterium
GAGTGTGGGTTCCAGTTGGTCGTCGTCGTGGCCGAGGAAAACCACTTCGCTCACACCCAATATGGCGCACGCACCACGTTGCTCGGCGCGACGAATCTCCGCTAGTTGCTCGCGAGTGATGTCCGGATCGAGGGACCCCGCATTGCCGTCGGTACAAATCACGTACGTCACCCGGCAGCCCGCCTTGGCCCATTTGGCCACCGTGCCGGCCACCGTCCACTCCGCATCGTCGGGATGGGCCTCAACCACCATCGCCGACTCGGGCACACCATCTTCCCGCATACTTCGTTCGTCTCCTTCCCTTGCCTCTGCGCTTTCAGCGCCTTGTCATCAATGTCCAGAGCAGAAGGGGCTCACAGCAGACTTACGGGGTCCACATCTACCCGCCAACCGGGGCCGAAGTCCACCCCTTCCAGCAGCGAATGGGGGTCTTTGCCCCGGACAATAACATGCCAGCGATGCTGGCCCCGAATGCGGCTCAGGAAGGCGGGCGCCGGCCCTATCAAGTCGATCTCCGGCAGGCCCAGGCGCGCTATCTTGTTCTCCAACACGCGGCTTATCTTGGTGGCCTCCGCCTCGCACCTCTCTTCATCGCGTTGCACGTACACCAGTCTCACCAGACGGGCGAAGGGAGGGTACCGCTGCTGCCGCCGGAACTCGATCTCCTGCCCGTAGAAACCCTCATAGTCGTGGTGGCTGGCAGCCTCAATGCAGTAATGGTCTGGGGCATACGTTTGCACGATCACCCTGCCGCCAAGGATGCTGCGGCCTGCCCGGCCCGCGACCTGCGTCAGCAACTGGAAGGTCAGTTCTCCCGCACGGAAGTCCGGCAAGCGTAGCGCCGTGTCCGCCGACATCACCCCTACCAGCGTCACCAGGGGGAGGTCCAGCCCCTTGGCGATCATTTGGGTGCCGATCATCACGTCGGCCTCGTGTCTTATGAACCTCTCCAGTATCCGCTCATGGGACATCTTGCCACCGGTCGTGTCGCGGTCCCAGCGCACTATCCTGGCCTCAGGGAAGAGTTGGTGGGCTACGGCCTCTACCCTCTGCGTGCCCGTGCCGAACTGCTTGATGCGCTCACTCCAGCAACTGGGGCAGATATCGGGCAGGAAGGTGCGCCAATTGCAGTGATGGCAGATGAGATCGTCCTCGGCGGAGTGGTAGGTCAAGGGTACGTCGCAACGCCTGCACTTCAGGACGTGCCCGCAGTCCCGGCACAGAACGAAGGTGGTGGCCCCCCGCCGGTTGAGGAAGAGTATCACCTGCTCTTGAGCGCTGAGGGCCTCGCCCATGGCCTGGTGCAGTGCCCGGCTGAAGATACTCCGGTTGCCTGCCCTCAACTCCTGTCGCAAGTCCACCACCTGGACCGTCGGGAGGTCCATGTACACAGCCTCGTCGTACCCCTCGCCCACCTCCTTGACCACGCCCACACGCGCCTCGTCTATTCCATGCTGTGCTCGCTGCTCCTCCACGTGCCGCCGGTGGCCCATGATCCGCCGGGGCAGGTGCAGCAGTGTGTACCTGCCCTGCTGGGCACGATAGTAGGACACCACATCAGGGGTTGCCGAACCGAGGATGGCCTTACAACCCGTGATCTCCGCCAGTTTGACGGCCACATCTCTCGCATGATAGCGCGGCGTCCTATCCTGCTTGTAGCTCCACTCGTGCTCCTCGTCGATGACGATCAGCCCCAGCCTGGGCAACGGAGCGAAGATAGCGGACCGGGAACCGATGACGACGTCCACCAGCCCATCGCGCACGCGACGCCAGCCATCATACCGTTCCCCCACGGAAAGCTTGCTGTGCAGTACTGCTATACGCCCAGGAAAGCGGGCGGCGAACCGGCGGATGGTCTGCGGAGTGAGGGCAATCTCCGGCACCAGCACGATGGCCTGCTGCCCCATAGCCAGCACCTCGTCCAGCGCACGCAGGTAGATCTCGGTCTTTCCGCTTCCGGTCACGCCGTGGAGTAGAAAGACCGCAGGACCACCTCCAGACAAACTGGTCTTGATCTCTCGCCAGGCGGCATCCTGAGCCTCGGTCAGCCTGGGAGGAGTGCTGGGCAAGAAGGTGCGCCCCTGCAAGGGGTCCCGCCACACCTCCTGTTCTTCCAGCTCTACGAGACCCTTGTCCACCAGCGCGCTCAAGGTGGAGCTGCTCCCTCCCACATCGGCATAGACATCCGACACGGCGGTGGGGCCTCCTTGATCCAGATACTGGACGATGGCTCTTTGCACCGGAGCCCTGCCCAGTTCGGCCAGCAAATCTGGTGTCGGCTCTACCCTCAGGCGGGCGATCCGCTCCATCTTGGGCTTCACGCTGGCCTCGGCCAGCCGTGATCGCTTCAGTATCAGGCCGTCGCCAGCGAGACTCTCGACGAGGCGTTGGTAGTTCTTCAACCCCAGTCTCCTGCCCAGCCCACTGAGGGGAACCTCGCCGTCCCGACGAAGTAGATCGATCAGCGCTTGCTGTTCGCTATCTAGATCGTTAGTGAGGGTCGCCTGCGAATTCAGGCCAATCACGGTCCGCGACTTGCGAGCCACTCCCGGTGGGAGCAAGAGGAGCACCGCGTCTATCAAAGGGGCCAGGTAGTAGTCGCTGATCCACGATGCCAGCTCTATGTGGGCAGGGGAGAGGACCGGTGCGGGATCGACGATTTCGTAGAGATCCTTCGTCTCAGGCACCGGCGAGCTGTCGGCAAAGTCGAAGATCACGCCCTGTAGAAGTCGCGATCCGAAGGGCACCAGTACCAACTGTCCCAGTTGCACGAGGTCAGCTAGGTCAGGGGGTATCGAATAGTGGAAGGTCGCGCCCAGGCGTGCGCCTTCGTGCCCCTGATCTTGGGGCTCGCCAGCCCCCAGCCTCCGTGGTTCTACCCTGGTGTTGACCACCACCCTGGCGTACTTCACCAGCATCTCCCCCTGACTTGACTGCTGGAACTCACACCGACGATCCACCAGAACGACCCAACTATACCATTGCCACCGTCAAGTGTCAAGACATGCTGGCGAACCCCCCGGAAGGTGCTATAATGCCTACCAGACCAGGTACGCCAATCGGGAGGTTGTGTTGCGCTTCTTCGTTGCCGGCATCATGCAGGGGTCTCGTCAGGACGACGACATCTGCGACCAGGACTACCGTACCACCATCAGGGAGATCATCGCGTGCCAGTACCCCGACGCCGAGGTCATCTGTCCCCTGGAGCTATATCCGGACAGCGTCGGATACGGTTACGAGGAAGGGAAGCGCACGTTCCTCGAACTGGCCGACATGGCGGCTCAAACAGATGTCGTGGTGGCGTATCTGCCCGAGGCCAGTATGGGAACCGCCATCGAGATGTGGCACGCCTACTCTGCCGGGGCCCGCATTCTGACTATCTCGCCCATGGCCGAGAACTGGGTCGTGAAGTTCCTCTCCGATCTCGTCTTCTCTACTACTGAGGAGTTCGCCGAGTTCTTGGCCGGCGATGGACTGGCCAAGCTGAGGGGCAGGGCTGAGCTGTCAAGGAGCGGGACCAGGGGCCGCCCGAAGCGCCTGCTGGAGAAAGAGGTCGGGGACTTGCTGTCGCAGCGCGGCTGCACCCTGGCGGTAGCCGAGTCCTGCACAGGCGGCCTGCTGGGCCACCGTGTCACCAACGTCCCGGGCAGTTCTGCCTACTTCGAAGGCGGAGTGCTCAGCTACTCCAACGAGGCCAAGGAGCTGCTACTGGGCGTTCCTTGTGAGACTCTGGTTCAGCACGGGGCGGTGAGCGGCGAGACCGCT
>JBAVWD010000215.1:0-1707 GCA_049697655.1 Anaerolineae bacterium
ACTGGGCTCTGTCCCAGTGGTCTGGCGTCAATAAACAACCATCCACGACAAGGGAGGTGCGGATGAAGTTCTCGGAGATTGAGGATAAGAACCTGCGGCCGTATCTGGAGTTCCTCCTCCGGCAGTATCGGCTGGCAGATGCCTACTGGTTCCTGGCCGTGGAGGATACCTTTGGCACCCAGGCGGCGGAGAAGCTCAACGAGGACATCTGGAGCAGGATGGGCACGGTGGCGGCCAGAGAGATCAAGGAGCGCTTCCCACTGCAGGAAGAGGGCGTGGCCCGAGTCCTGGAGGCACTGTCCTACTTCCCCTGGGCCATCATCACAGGCTTTCAGTTGGAGGAAACGGCGGAGGGAGCGAGGATCAGGGTCCCCTACTGCCCACCTCAGGCAGCTCGGGTCAGAATGGGCAGAGGGGAGTTTTCCTGTAAAGAGATGCACAACGGGGAGTTCACTAACTTCGCCAGGGAAATAGATGAGAGAGTCGGGGTACGATGCCTCATGGCTCCCCCGGACCCGCACCCCGACGATCTGTGGTGCGAGTGGGAGTTGAGGCTGAGGGCCTGAAATGGATGACCACGATCATCCCAGAGCGACTTCGGTCAGACTAGAGCAATTCCAGGAACTGCTCGATGTCCAGTCGAGCCTGCTTGAGAATGTGGGCGAGTGTCGAGCGCTTCACGGGGCGATGAGCAGGAACCGTCAACTTCAACACCTCGTCGCGGACTCGCTTCTGGAGCCTCAAGTGGCTTCCCGCTGACGGACAACCATCCGTCCCTCTGCAACGCCCGTACGATCTCCGTGTACGAGAGGCTGGGAACCTTCTTCACAGCACGAGTTCCTGGACGAGGCTGTCCTCTGAGGCGACCCAGTCATCGTCTGCCGGCTCCATAAACAGCTCTATCGCCTCTCTGATGTTGGCTTGCGCCTCCTCCAGGGTATCCCCTTCGCTGATGCACCCGGGTAGCGAGGGAACGTAGACAGTGTACCCACCCTCATCACTGGGCTCGAAGACTGCTCTCACTCTCATCTGATCCTCCGCGCAGCAGAGTCATGCAGGTGGGACGGCTGTTTGTCTGCCCGCTCTCATTCTAGCCTTCCGGCCCCTTGTCTGCAACCCGATCCACAGCACTTATGTGGCGGCAGCAACCGTGGTGGCGCCGGCCGACACATGGTGCTCGCTCATGAGCTGTCCAGGCCTTCCGGTTGTGGTACGGAAGGAGATCACACTCTGCCAGAGAAGCGATCCTAGTCGCACACCGCGTTCACGGCTGACCAAACGCCCGACAACTCATAGAGGGTCTCTGGGAAGGCTGAAGTCATACGTCCTCACCCCACGGCCCGTACCCAGCGGCACGGGAGGCGGAGGGTCCACTCCCTGCTGCCTCAGCGTCGCCTCCAGACCCGCCCCGGGGTCCTCATGAGTAGGGTACCCCTCCGCCCACCCGGGAGAGGCAGGTCCCGCCCCACCCCTGCCCATGGTGCGTGCCTCTCCCCAGGAGACGCTGGTGAGGCACGGCTTCCTCTCCCGGCCTACGCCGCACTAACCACCGTAGGGTACTTCTTTGTGATTCGGGCCCCACCACCGATACACATCGCCGCCGTCTCTGCCCCGGAGTTCATGGGAAGTCCCGGAACCAACCCGAGGCACTAGTACTTTGAGTCTATTGACAAAGCCTCTTGCCGTTCTCTATAATGTGGAGTACAG